>JAUUYK010000155.1 GCA_030588285.1 Kiritimatiellales bacterium | reverse complement strand
GCAAACGGGGCTTGAATGATTCATTCAAGCCCCGTTTTATATGTCCCATGAAAATTTTAGGTCTTGAAAGCTCATGTGATGAAACGGCCGCCGCCATCGTTGAAGATGGTCGGACGGTTCTTTCGAATGCGATTTACTCGCAAATTGAAAAACATCGCCCGTACGGCGGAGTGGTGCCGGAAATTGCATCGCGTAATCATGTTGCTAAACTGCCGAGCATTATTGAAGAGGCGTTAAGCACCGCCGGAGAAACCTATGAATCGATCGATGCCATTGCCGTTACTTACGGCCCCGGCTTGGCCAGTTCATTGCTCATCGGATTTGCTGCGGCCAAAACCTTGGCGCACCGATTGAATAAGCCGTTGATTGGTGTAAATCATCACGAAGGTCACCTGCATTCGGTCTTTATGAAAGACGATGCTTTAACCGAAGCCGAAGCATTTCCTATGCTTGGACTTCTTGCGTCGGGCGGCGATAGTAGCTTGGTGCTGATGCGTGGTCCGGGGTGCTATGAATTGCTGGGTAGCACGATCGATGATGCCGCAGGCGAAGCACTCGATAAAGCCGCCACGGTTCTTAAACTGGGTTACCCCGGTGGTCCCATCATTCAGAAAATTGCCGCGGGCGGAAATCCTAAGGCCATCCGCTTCCCTCGCGGATTAGATGGTATTGATCGCGGAAAATGGATCTATAAATACGACCGTGATCTCTGCTTCAGCTTTAGTGGTCTGAAAACCTCACTGCTAACCTATGTGAAAAAACTCGATCACGAACCCGTGGGCGATGAGTTGCGTGATATTGCCGCCAGTTATCAGGAAGCCGTTGCCGATGCATTAACCAGCCGTGTCGAACGGGCCTTAAAGCGTTTCCCCGTTAAAAGTTTTTCCTGCTCGGGTGGGGTTTCTATGAATAAGGTGCTTCGTGAAAAACTAGCCGACCTTTCCCAGAAAAGCGGCGTTCCACTCCTGCTTTGCCCCCCATCGCTTTGCACCGATAATGCGGCAATGATTGCCGGTGCCGCGTATGAAAAAATACGCCTTGGAAAAGATATTGTAGAACCGATAGATGTGAATCCTAACCTTCGGCTGACCGACTGGATATAGAGCCGGGTTGACTTGCTAGAATTGAATTCGTATGGTTCGCGGCCAATTTTTAGGAGAAACCCATGAGCGAAGAACTTTCAGGAAACGAGTATCGTCAGCAGCGTATTGAAAATATGAACAAGCTTGAAGAGGCCGGGTTTCCCGCCTTTGGACAAGCCTACGAACGTACGGCCCGGTTGGATGATTTACACGCCTCGTTTGAAGAAGGAAAGGTGGTTAAAGCCTGTGGTCGAATTGTTGCAATGCGCAAGATGGGGAAAATGGCTTTCGCACACATCTCTGATGGTTCGGCTAAATTCCAACTCATGGTGAAAAAAGATCTTATCGGCGAAGATAATTTTGCCGCATTTAAATTGCTCGATCTCGGTGACATCATCGGTGTTGAAGGCGAAATGTTCATTACACGCACCGAGGAGCAAACGATTCGTGCGAACCATTGGACGCTGCTTTCCAAGGCGCTGCTTCCGCTTCCTGAAAAATTCCACGGCCTGCAAGATGTGGAAACCCGTTACCGACAGCGCTCGCTCGACCTTATTTCCAATCCAGAAGTGATGGATGTTTTTAAGAAACGGACGGAAGTGACTCGCGAAATTCGCCGTTTTCTCGATGATCGTGGTTTTTATGAAGTGGAAACCCCGATGCTCCAACAAATTCCCGGCGGTGCGGCTGCTAAACCATTCAAGGCACACTATAACGCGCTGAATGTTGATGTGTTCATGCGAATTGCCCCCGAACTTTATCTGAAACGCCTGATTGTTGGCGGTATGGATCGCGTTTATGAAATGAACCGGAACTTTCGTAATGAAGGGCTCGATCGTACGCATAATCCTGAATTTACTTGTCTTGAAATTTATCAGGCCTTCGGCGATATGTGCGCCATGCAGGAACTGATCCAAAGCATGTTCACTCACTTGGCCACCACAATTTTTGATAAGATGGAATTTGAATGGATGGGGAATACGATCAATTTAGAAACCCCGTGGCGGGAAATTCCGTATCATGATTTGATTAAGGAAAATCTGGGCGAAGATTGGTTCAATAAAACGCTGGATGAAGCCAAGCTTAAAGCCGAAGAATTGGGGGTGCACATTGAAGAAGGGGCCAACTTTAAACAGGTTACTCACGAAATTTACGACAAGACCATTGAAGGTACCTTGATTCAGCCGACCTTCATTACACGCCTGCCAGCTGAGCTAGTTCCGTTGGCGAATCAGTGCGCCGACAACCCCGAATTAGTCGATGTATTTGAATTGATTATCGGCGGGAAAGAAATTGCGCCAGCCTATAGCGAGTTGAATAACCCAATCGAACAACGCAAACGTTTTGAAGAACAGGCCGCAGGCGATGGATCTAAAATCGACGAAGATTTTCTCCTAGCATTGGAACATGGAATGCCTCCGACGGGAGGAATGGGCATTGGTATCGACCGTCTGCTCATGTTGCTGACCGGTTCTGATGCCATTCGTGATGTGATCCTCTTTCCTCAATTAAAGCCGCGAGCGTAGCGTTAAACTTTCTCTAGCAGCCTGTCGGACTTAGAGCAGGATCTGGTTAAAATGCCCAAATAAGCCCAAGCAACATGGAGTAGGATGCAAAAATCATGAAGTCGCCCAAGACTGGATTTCTATTTTTGGATTCTCAGTAAGTTGTTTTTCTAAGTCCGATACACTGCTAGCTTGAAATGTAGAAACCGCTGATTTTTTTTGAGGGTTAAATGATTCCTTTGCTTCCGAATTCGCGGAAGATGCGCTCAACTTCGGTATGGGCCACGTCGATAAACGATTCGTAATCGAGTAGATTTTGGCCGGTGGGGTCCGGGATGTCTCGGACGTCATCGTCCTCGCCGGTCCAGAGATATTCTAATAAAAGAAACGTTTTTCCTTCGGCGAACGGAAAGCGTTCAAGTATCGAATCTTTTTGCCATTGTTCCATCACAAGAATGACATCGGATTTTTTGATTAGTTTTTTAGTGAAGGGAGCGGAGTGGTGTTCGCAAAGGCTAAACCCATTGGTGCGGGCCACATGTTTTACGACCGAACTGGCGGAACTACCGCTCCGGGCCTTAACGCCGGCCGAAAGAATTTTTACACGATTTTTTGCGTACGGATAATTTTCCTTGAGATAATGTTTCATGTAGCCATGCAGATAGGCACTCCGTGTGATATTTGCTTTGCACGCTACAATGATCGTAAATTTTTTCTTAAATAAAGACATTGGTACATAGTACGCACAGCAGCTTGCTGAATCAACAAAGACACTTCTAAATCATGCGGTATAAATGTATTAACGAACTATTGAAGTTAGTTAAATATCATACTTCATAAAGTATGAAGTATTAGATTTTCAACCTATAGTTAGCTGTAGTATTGTATCATACTTTATAAGGTATGATTTAGGAGGTGCTGTGAAAAAGTTAAACCCTACGCTCTGGAGAACCTGCCGAGTATTGTCAAATGAGACTCGGTTAAGAATGTTATGGCGGTTATTTAATGAAAAGGAGATGAGTGTGGGAATGCTTGCTCGAAGCACTGGGGTGAGTGAATC
>JAUUYK010000108.1 GCA_030588285.1 Kiritimatiellales bacterium | reverse complement strand
TGTAATGCCTATTCCATGCGATTTTGATATAGAGGCGATTCCTCAACAGCAGAATCATGCGACTTGTATAGTTCTTCGACCATTCGGCATCAGGAAACCTATCAAAAACAAGTGCTCAGAATACTCGAACCTACCGAGCTTAAACAAATTCAGTGGCTGAATTTTAGCCGGAATGGTATTCATCTAATTCCCATTAAAAAATAATATTGTAAATATGAATGTAATCCTCGTCATCGATATTGGAAATACCAGCACCTCGGTGGGGTATTATTGCAACGGAAAAGTCTCTGGGGTGGGGCGGTGTAAATCGGGTTTCCAGGCGGAGGAAGAGGTGGTCTCACTAATCATGGCCAAACGGGTCGATGCGGTGGTGCTGGCCTCGGTGCTCCCACGGGTGAATGTCCTCTGGGAACGGGTCTTGAAACGTGCCGGGTTGCCCGTGCCATTATGGGTGAGCCACGAACTGAAACTCGGCGTTCCAGTTGATTATCCTAAACCTGAAAAAATTGGCGCCGACCGATTAGCCAATGCCGCCGCGGCTGCAAAATTGCTCGGAACGCCCTCGGTGGTTTGCGATTTTGGGACGGCATTAACGTTTGATATTATCGATGCGGATCGCGGCTATATCGGAGGCATCATCTGCCCCGGTCTTCCGCTCATGTTTGATTATCTCGCCGAAAAAACGGCGTTGCTACCGCAGGTTACTCCGAGCAAAACCAATGCGGTGATCGGCCGAAACACGAAGCAGGCCATGCAGATTGGCGCCCGTTTGGGCTATCGTGGAATGGTGCGCGAAATTATCCACTCGTTGGAAAAAGAATTGGGCGCGAAAAATCTACCCGTCTGTTGTACCGGTGGCTACGCCGCATGGATTTTTGACGATTGGGATATTGCCGCCACCATCGACCCTGAACTTACCCTCAAAGGCCTCGGATTTATCGGCGAACTAAATGGATAAGCGCCTTTTTATCTCCTGAATCGAATGCATTTTATATAGAGTGCATCAAGATAAGATGCGTTCCATCAATCGGGAACGGATCTATTCCTTCAATGGCGGGGTTTTTATCGCTAGGGGGTTCATTAGATCGACGATTAGATTGAACGTTATTCTGAAAGAGAATTCCAAGGGGTGTGAATTGTGAGCGTTAAGCTTCCATTCCGACGAATCGATGGTATTTTTCACTACTAGGCAGTTAAAATGAATTAGAAGGAATTTAAAATGACAACAACGCATAGCTTAATCAATCAACTGATCCAACTTCAGGAACTGGTTGTGGCCAATTTGCAAAAAAAAGTTTCCATGCCAAATGCCCGACTCGAAGAGTTGGAAAAATCGATCACATCGCTCGGCGCAGATTTGCCGCAGGCGATTGAATCGCATTTCAACCGGTTGGTTCAAAAACATACAGAAGCGATTGTTCCGGTTGCGAACGAATTATGTTCGGGTTGCGGAATGGGATTAACCAAGAGCATGGTGCAGGCCGTGCATAAAGCCGAAGAAATGCATCGGTGCCCGAATTGCGCACGTTATCTGTATTACCCAGAGCAACTGGTAGAAGCAGAGCGCCGGAGCCGTTCGTATGGCGAAGCTCGGAAGGTGGGGATCTCTCGGTTCACTTCGCCCGAGCTGATGATGCTCCCCTTGAAAGGCACCACACCTGAAGAGGTGCTGGGCGAAATGTGTGCGCGCATGGCCCAAGAAGGATTTGTGGAAGACCACGAGCACCTGCTCGATCTCGCGCTTCAGCGCGAGGCGATCATCAGCACGGCCGTGGATAACGGCTTGGCTTTTCCTCATGTGCGCGGCGTGGAAGGCGGTGGACTTTCCATGGCCGTGGGCATTCACAAAAAAGGCATCAAGTTTGGTGGCCCTGGCCGCACATTAACCCGTATCTTTTTCTTTGTGGTTATTCCAACAGCGGCGAGTGCATTTTATCTGAAACTGATTTCGGGTCTCTCTCGTACCTTCCGCGAAAAAGAAGTCAGCGCAGCTCTGTTGGCTGCAACGACCGAGGAAGAACTTTGGAAAGTCCTGATTAAAGCGACTAAAAAAACCTTTAAATAGTTTTTGCAGCGCCATAAGCAAGCACAAGAAACACGCGGGGTGTATCTTGTGCTTTTTTTTGGCCCCTTAACCGCATGCCAACTCTCTACGATACTGCCATACTAGAAAAGCTTCGCATTCGTAATGCGGTGCAGCCGCATCGACTAAAACAGTTCCGCAACGCGGTGTTTAAAAAATCGAAAAACTGGAACGAGGCGCTAGACCTTTTGCCCGAAACCGCTCGCGCTGATTTTAAACAAAACCTCGATTTCGAATGTTTGGATCTGATTGAACGCCATGACTCGGAGATCGACGGAGCCAGCAAGCTTATTTTTCAAACCCCCGACGATCATCTGGTCGAAAGCGTAGTATTGCGCCCAAAAAGTGGACGGACTTCGATCTGCATTTCCTCGCAAGTGGGGTGCGCCTGCTATTGTAGTTTTTGTGCAACGGGCATGATGGGCTTTACCCGAAATCTGACGATGGCCGAAATCCTTGATCAAGTAACCCAGGCGAATCGGCTGATTCAACCGGAGGGACGAATCATTCGTAATGTGGTTTTTATGGGTATGGGCGAACCACTTTTAAATCTGGATCCTGTTTTTAAATCGGTGGAATTCCTGAAAGCTCCGGAGTTCTTTAATCTGACCGGATCGCGGATTACCGTTTCAACGGTTGGAATTCCGCCGGCAATGAATCAGTTCACAAAAACCTTTCCTGATGTCCAATTGGCACTCAGCCTGCATAGTGCCCGGCAGGATGTTCGTGAACGATTAATGCCTCAGGCGCGGAAATATCCCCTCGAACAACTCCGCGAAACACTACTTTTCGCATCAGCAACCGGGCGAGTAATGATCGAATACTTAATGCTGGCCGGCGTGAACGACGGCGAAGCGGATTTCCTTGCATTAGAAACCTTTCTTAAGGGAATTCCGGTGCATATTAATCTAATTCCATTTAACGAATTTTCGGGAAGTAATTTGCACGGCACATCGGAGCCCGTTCGGCGGATATTTGCCGACCGATTGAAGGCGGCAGGATTCGACACCACGCTTCGTTATTCGCTAGGGTCGGATGTTGCGGCGGCGTGCGGGCAACTGGTTCAGCACAAAAGAAAGGCGGCACAAGGATGAGTAAAAAAGGGTTGGGATTTGTTGATGTCTTTTGCATTGCCTCCGGGGCCATGATTAGCTCCGGAATTTTTGTGCTACCTGGGCTGGCCTATTCGCTCGTTGGACCCGCCATGATTATTTCCTATATCATTGCCGGACTCCTCGCACTGATTGGCGTATTGAGCGTGATTGAGCTGGCAACAGCAATGCCGAAGGCGGGCGGCGACTATTTTTTCCTAACCCGCAGCCTCGGCCCGCTCGTGGGTACGGTATCCGGTTTGCTGAGTTGGTTTGCGCTCTCATTGAAAACGGCCTTTGCCGTTTTTGGCTTGGCCGAAGTGGTTTTTTTATTGAGCGGCAAGTGCGTTCCATTGTTTGCCACGGCAATTCCAGTCACGGTGGTTTTTGCGCTGCTCAATATGAAGGGCGCTGAGGCCGCCGCAAAATTTGAGGTGGCGTTAGTTGTCATGTTATTCCTCTTGCTCGGGACCTATTTTGTGATGGGTGCGCCAAATATTCACGCCTCACACTTTCAACCCTTTCTGATAGAAGGCGGCAGTTTTAAATCGATTATTTCCACCGCCGGGTTTGTATTTATTTCCTGCGGTGGATTACTTAAAACCGCAACGATCGCCGAGGAAGTCCGAAATCCTCGACGAAATATTCCCGCGGGATTTATTGCGGCCACATTAGCCATCACCCTGCTTTATGCGCTACTGCTCATCGTTACAGTCGGTATTCTGCCTGGCGAACAACTGGCCAGTTCCTTTACTCCCGTAGCTGATGCCGCAAGAATCTTGGTCGGTCCGTGGGGATTTGGGGCCATCACATTCGCGGCGATCTTAGCCTTCATCACCACCGCCAATGCAGGCATCATGTCGGCCTCACGCTATCCACTGGCTCTCGGCCGCGACAAATTACTCCCTCCATTTGTGACCCGACTCAGTAAAAGTGGTGAACCAGTGGTGGCCATTATTCTGACTTCAGCACTCATTTTAGCCTCATTACTACTCGATATTGAAAAACTGGTTAAGGTCGCCTCGGCCGTGGTCATCAGCTCCTATATCCTTTCCGCTGCCGCCGTTTTGGTGATGCGATACAGCAAGCTAACTAACTATCGCCCAACCTTTCGTGTGCCATTGTGTCCATGGCTACCCCTTTTCGGGATCATCTGTTTTTCACTCCTCATTTTTGATATGGGCTTAGCTGCCGTTGAAATTAGTCTGGGGCTGGCCGTCTTCGGCTTGCTGATCTATTTCTTCTACGGACGAAAACGTGCCGATATGGGATATGCGCTTCTGCACATTGCGCAGGATATAATGAATAAAGAATTAACTTCCGATTCGCTTGAAAAAGAACTCTACGAAATCATCCGCGAGCGCGATGAAATGCATCACGATGCATTCGACGAAATTCTTAAAACCGCCGATGCGCTAGACCTCGAACCCGGCGCCACGCAAGCGAGTTTGCTAACCGCCATTTCCCACGCATTGGAATCAGAGCTAGTGCTTTCGAACCAAGAGATCGTTTCTAAATTCAAAGAACGAGCAGAGCAGGGCAGTTGTGTGCTTACGCCATTTGTGGCGATTCCGCATATTATTGTGGATGGAGAAAAGTTATTCAAAATTTTACTGATCCGCAGTCGAGAGGGGATTGAATTCGAGGTGGATACTTCGGTGAAAGCCTTCTTCGTGATC
>JAUUYK010000129.1 GCA_030588285.1 Kiritimatiellales bacterium | reverse complement strand
CTTGCTCCATGCCGTTGCTCCTTTCCTTTATTTTAGACGATTGAAGAAAGGTTCATTCTGGCATGGGGCACTAGATTTCCAAACTGGGCATTTTAATTTACAGTCTACCCCCTTTCTAACAAAAACCCAGGGTCATTTTTATAGAGTGCGCAAGCTGTTTACAGCCGAGTTTTGAGGTTTTATTAAATAAACTCCCCCCTTTCTGCAAACGTCTCTTCCTAGACCCCGAAGGCAACCCGACCAAACCCTGATCATTTATTAGGCCTGGATACGAATGAAAACACTACGCCGGGGCGGGCTTCATATACCGAAGAGGAACGCCAGGAACTGATTAAAGAGTTTCAATCCTAAAATTTAACGCAAACTGCATTTTGCAGGGAATAAAATCTTAATTCCAAAATGCTATCCCGATCGTTGCGCATCGAGCGGGATGAAAATGAGGTATCCTCTTGTGAGGCAGATCTGAAACCTTGATCTTAAATTCAGTCCGTTCAATTAAACGAGGCATCATGCTGTAAGGTCGTGCTGGGTCAAGCAAGCCCTCCCGAAACGCATACCTATTATGATATCAACCGCGGTTGATAAAATATTTCGAGGAAAATAGTCCATATATAAAAAAACGCGCCCCTCGGCAATAGACGAGAGACGCAAAATCCAACAAAAAGGAAACGGTTTATAAATTTACAGCTTTACGCAGTGCATCGATCTTATCGGTCTGCTCCCAAGGGAACTGCGCACGGCCGAAATGGCCATACGCCGCTGAATCGCGATAGCTCCATCCGTTCGGGGTCAGCAGACCAAGGTCAGCAATCAGTGCGCTCGGGCGAAAATCGAATAGCTCGCCCGATTTTAGCACTTTTTCAATCAGATGGTCTTCCACCTTCCCACTGCCATAGGTATCGACGTTAATGCTAAGTGGCTTCGGAACGCCAATGGCATAAGCTACTTGAATTTCGCATTTATCGGCCAGCCCCGCGGCAACGATGTTTTTCGCAGCATAACGGGAGTAGTAGGCCGCCGAACGATCCACTTTTGAAGGGTCTTTTCCTGAGAACGCCCCGCCACCGTGGCTACCGACACCGCCATACGTATCAACGATAATTTTCCGGCCGGTCAGTCCTGCATCACCGTGCGGCCCCCCGATCACAAACTTGCCGGTCGGGTTAATAAAGTATTCCGTTTTTTCCGTCAAAAGCCCGCTTGGGGCAAGCACCTCTTTACACACTTCAATAAGATCGGCTCGAATTTGCTCCAGCGAAACATCATCGGTTTGATGCGAAATCACGATGGTGTCGATCGCAACCGGTTTACCATTAATATGCTGAATGGAAACCTGCGATTTTGAATCGGGGCGCAAATATGGAATCGTTCCGGCCTTGCGGATTTTCTGTAGTTCATCGAGCAGACGATGGCTATAGGCAATCGGAGCCGGCATAAGCTCTTCGGTAGCGTTCGAGGCATAGCCGAACATCATACCTTGGTCACCAGCGCCCTGCTCATCGAACAGCCCCTCGCCTTCCGTCACGCCTTGCGAAATGTCGGGCGACTGCCCATGCAGGCGATTGATATATTCGAAGGTTCTATCGCAAAACTCCAGCTCCTCGCGATCGTAGCCAATGCCACGAACTACGTCGCGGGCAATCGATTCGGGGTTAATTTTATCCCAGCCTGCACAGGCGATTTCACCCGCATTCACCACCAAATTCGTTGTGGTCAGCGTTTCACAAGCCACCCGACTTTTGGAATCCTGCGCAAGACAGGCATCTAAAATGGCATCAGAAATTTGGTCGCATACCTTATCGGGATGTCCCTCGGACACGGATTCGGATGTAAAAACATGGTCTACTCGGATTTTGCTCATCAACTAACTCCATTCGTTTATTCGGATTTATGGATATAGCAAAGAAACTTAACGAACCATCATCACCGATACGACCAAAAAAACAGGAGAAAATTAACGAGCTCCCCGTCGGGCTTAAAATTCAAGAGCAATACGCCCGCCGACCGTGATCGATTCGTAGCGCTTGCTATGCTGGCCATCCACATCAAAGACCACTTCAAGGCGGCGATTAATGGTGGTACGCAACCCAAGTCCTGCCTCAATGACATCTTCATCAGGACCTTGCATACCGAAGTAATGACGTGTGGTTCCCCCGCCGGCAAGCAGGAATCCAACTTGATCAGGATCCACATTGAACTCATGCAACCAATAGGCTCGTATTTCCGGTTTAAATACCACCGATTTAGTTTCGACCTCAAAAGAAATCGATGCTCCGAATCGGGATTGGCTATTCCAACGGCGGTATTCTTCAATATCCATTAATCCATTATTATACCCTTCCTGATCATAATATCCCGATAGCAAGGCCGCTTCGGGAGTAAATAGAAAACCACCGTCCGAAAGCTGCATTTCTTTTCCTCCGCCAACGTAAACCGAGTAGTGGTCGGCATTAAATGCTGCCGAACCGCCGAGCACACTTCCTGAATGATTTTCCACCCGACTCCGGCCATAGCTAAAGTTTAAATCACCAAACCAGTCCATACTGCCAAAGGAGCTATAGATGGTTCCGAATCCCGTTTCGGCACTGCTACTATCGTTATTTTCCTGCACAAGATCGGAGTGCGAATATCCACCGGCTAAACCAAGCAACATAGTGCCGAATGCTTTATCCAAACCAACGATGCTTCCATACACATTTTGATCATACCCGCTAAATGAATCTACTTGCTCTCGTTCGGCCCAGCTTCCGAAACCACGAACCCAGCCACGCAATTCCTGATCAACCAAATGCGGTCCAGAAACACCTTCCGGAGCTGCGCCTGCGGTGCGATTGTTTTTCTGAAAACTTCGACTTTGCGCCAACACCTGTTTTTGCCCGCTCAGCATACCTTGCTGATGTCTATACGTCGGCATACCTTGCGCATAACGTTGCCGTAACTGAACCGCTTGTTGCGCACTCGACATTTGGTTGAGCTGGTTAATTTGTCGAACAAAAATGGAATTACCTAACAGCGAGAGATTGTCGATATCTCGAGCAAGAGTCGCCATTGAAGAGCCCGGTATAAACCCCGCGCTCTCGGCCAGATATTTACGACCTACCATGCCATAGATATCTTGTTCGTGTTCCCAGAGCAACAGATTGACCAGCGACCCTTCAAAGTTAATTACCTGAAGGTCTACTGCATTGGCATTGGTTACGCCGCCGACAATCAGCTGATCCGCTTCAACAATAAGATTCGTGTAGAACACATCGAAATCCAACTGCCCCACATTACTGGCATATTGCAACGTTGCTCCCGCTTCGAACTCCGCAGTTCCGCCTACACTCAATATTGGATTAATCGGCGCACCCGCCGCATTGGTTTCCACGCCGAACCGCAAGGTCGAACTAGCATCCTGATAGTAGTTGCTCAAAACAGAAACATGCCCGTCCAATTGAATCTCCACCATGGACTGGTTCAAGTTGTGCATATCGCGACCGACCGTCACCAATCCGCCATCATCCACATACAACGTATTTCCGGCTCCATTCAGGCTCAAATCTCGAGCAATATTCCATCTGGAATCAAACAAACTAACTTGGCTATCTACTCCGCCAAGAAACACCGATCCGGTCGTTTCTAAATCACTTCCATTCAACAACAAGGAGTTACCCGTAGAACCGATCGTCAAATCGCCAGCATTCGTCCAGGTTGCCCCCCCCGAAAGGGCTACCATATTATGGTCGGAATTTTCGCCGATCCAAGCAGAGCCACTACTCAATTGGCTGTTGTTCAGCGTTAGCAAATTACCCGCGCCCGTGGAACCCACGACCAAACCGCCGGCAATGTCCCAGCTCGAATCAACCAATGCCACGGTATTGCTATCGGATCCCGCCGAACCACCGAGCAACGCCATGCCGATCATGGTTAGGTCGCTATTGTTCAATGACAGACTATTTCCAGAACCATTAACACCCAACACGAGGTTGCCGTTATTGGTCCAGGAGGAGCCGTCGAGTGCAACCGAGTTACTGTCGGAGTTCGCACCGATCCAAGCGGAGCCGGTGTTGAGCGTGCTGCCATTTGTTGCGCTCAAGCTATTATTTCCGCCATTGAAACCAACAACTAAATTGCTCGAAACCATCCACGTTGAACCGTTGAGCGAAACCGTGTTATCCGAACCGTTAGCACCAATCGTTAGATCGGCGGTTTCCAACGTAGAAGCATTGTTAAGCACGACGTTGTTGTTGTCGGAATTTTCGCCGATCACTGCGGTTGCAGAGGTGAGCTGACTGTTATCCAAACTAAGCGAGTTCACCGCGCCAGAGGAACCAACCACGAGGCTGCCGTTATTGG
>JAUUYK010000036.1 GCA_030588285.1 Kiritimatiellales bacterium | reverse complement strand
GATGAAGCAGAAGGACTCTTCGCTCTAGCAGAAGAAGATGCCTTGAAGCGTTGGAACTTCATGAAGAAACTCGGCGAAATTATGTAAATAACTTCGTTCCGTTCAAAAGCCCGGCCTCACCGCCGGGCTTTTTTGTTGTACCGAATAATTTTTAAATCGGTAGACCCAGAAAAACCGTACGCGACCAGAGATTCTGCTAGGGGTCGAATCTCGATCGCTTACCGATTATTAATTCCCCGCGGGGTGATTTTTTTTGGAAGAATTCCTCCGGTTAGAAGGGCGGCATAAAAAAACGTACCGTTAAAAGTTCCAGCACTTAGCGGTTTTTTGGTAGGTTTTCCGACCATTGGAAAACGAAATGGATTTTGGAATGAATAAAGCTGAATTGATTGTGGCGCTGGATGTGCCGAATGCCGAGGCAATGGAAGCAAAATTACAGGAGTTGCCTGATTTTATTGAGTGGTACAAGGTTGGACTAGAAATTTTCTGCGCGGAAGGGCCATCGGTGCTTGAGCCACTAAAAAAACGCAATAAGAAGATTTTCCTCGATTTGAAACTTCACGATATTCCGCGTACAGTGGGTAATGCGGTTAAAACTGCGGCTGAACATGGTGTTCATCTCCTGACCGTTCACGCCATTGGCGGACGGGCCATGCTCGAAGAGGCGGCAAAAGCAGCGGCTGAATGCGAAAACCCGCCAAAGATCGTAGCCGTCACAACGCTGACGAGTTTGAGCCAGGAAGATTTTTCTGACCTCGGAATTAATCGCACGGTTTCAGAACAGGCCTTGGAATTGGGGCGTTTGGCGATTTCATCCGGTATCGACGGAATGGTCACCAGCGCGCACGAAGCAAAAGTTCTCCGGGAGGAGTTTCCGGATGCATTGCTCATCACCCCCGGCATTCGTATGCCCGATGGCGATGTAGCTGACCAGAAACGTGTGGCTACGCCATCATTTGCGGTGGAGCAGGGTGCAACGCATCTGGTGATTGGTCGACCCATTATGCAGGCCGCCGATCCGGTTGCCGCGGCAATCGCAATGATCAAAAATATGAACCAGTAAGGGCAACTAATGAGCAAACCAAAAATTTTGATTATCACGGGATATGGGGTGAATTGCGAAGCGGAATCTGAGCATGCTTGGACGCTTGCAGGAGCAGAACCGGAGCTGATTCACTTAAATGATCTGTTGGATAATCCCGATCAGCTGGAACGTTTTCAGGCGATGATGTTTATCGGCGGATTTTCCTATGGCGATCACATGACCAGTGGTCACGTTTTTGCCCTCCGCGTGAAACACCACATGCAGGCACAGCTTCAAAAATTTATCGACGATGGTAAATTAATTATGGGCATCTGCAATGGCTTCCAGGTGATGACTAAAATGGGGCTGTTACCCGGATTGGACGGAACCTATTTTGAACCGACGGTTTCTCTGATGCAGAACGATTGCGGTACATTCCAAAATTTTTGGTGCGATATTCGTTTTGAAGATCAATCCCCGTGCGTGTTTACAAAAGGGCTGGGCACGCTCCCGCTCCCGATTCGTCATGGCGAAGGTAAAATTTTCACGCTCGATGCTGACTTGATCGAAAAAGCCGAAGCATTGGGCTGTGCGGCCGCGCGGTATGTTGATGTCGAAAATTCGCCGACACAGGCGTTTCCTGCCAATCCGAATGGCTCGCTTAACGCCATCGCGGGCTTGTGCGATCCGACGGGTCGCATCTTCGGTATGATGCCGCATCCGGAAGCGTATCTCTTTCCTGAAAATCACCCGAATTGGGACAAGCAAAAACTCGACGGTGAATTGCCGGAGCAGGGGCTGGGTCTCAAGCTGTTTCAGAATGCGGTGAACTTTATTAATGCAGAGGCGTAGTTCGCTGATTTTATTCGTGGGAATCTCAAAGGCCCCGAGCTGTGTTCGGGGCCGATTTCTTTGCAAATGTAGGGCGGTAAAATCTGTTGGCGTTGTTGGCAGAAATGACACCCTTGAAGCTCTTACTCCGGAAGTGTAGTGCGCAGTACCGTCGCTTTTCCGGTGAGGGTGTAGGCGGGTAGGGCGGCGGGAATTAGAACGGAGGTCCCTGATGAGGCGACTAAGGTTTCGTTTCCCCAGCGGATTTCAACTGTACCTTCCGAAATAAATAATGCGTGAAATGTTTTTTTATTCATTGGAACTTCAAATGGCGCGGAAAAGGATAACTTTTCTACTCGAAAATGTTTACAGCTTAAAAGTTCCGAGCATTGGAAGGTTTCGGTGTCAACCAATAGAGTTGGCTCAACTAATGGATTATAGTCGTCGTTCCAGTTGATGACGTTGAATGCTTGGTCAATGTGCAGATCACGCGATTTTCCATCTTTATCCACACGGCCCCAATCGTAGGTTCGGTAGGTTGTATTGGAGTTTTGCTGAATTTCGAGAATGAGGCATCCCTTGTCGATGGCATGCACGGTGCCGCCGCGGACGAGTACAACGCTATCTTTTTTGACGGGAATGGTGCGTACCATTTCCTCGCTGGTTCCTTTTTCAATGGATTCTTTAAAACGCTCCTTGGTGACCCCCTCATTAAACCCGCAATAAACCTGCGTTGGTTTTTTGCTCATTAGGTACCACATTTCCGTTTTTGCTTCGCCGCCAAATTGGGCAACGGTTTGGTCGCTTGGATGCACCTGTATGCTTAATTTCTGCTTAGAATCGATCAGTTTAATGAGAAGCGGAAATCGGGTTCCTTCAACAGACGTTCCCATGATTTCCTTTGGGCTGTCCTGCAAAATTTGACGAAGGGTTTTGCCGGCAAGCGGGCCATTTGAAATTACACTCATTCCATCGGTATGGTCGGAGATGTCCCACGATTCTGCGTAGATTCCTTCGGGCTCCTTGCGGTTGAAGGTTTTCAGGATGCGCGTTCCGCCCCAGGGGTAGTCTTTATAGACGGGGTTGAAGGTCATGGGGTAGAGATTTGTTTTCATATCACAAATTAAAGAGCTGATTAGGTTTTAAATCAACTCTTGTTTGTGGCTGAATGTGTTTTATGGAGCAACCGAGGAATAGCAAAATAAATCGTGATCGTTGGAGTCTAGACAAGGTCCGTTATCACCTGACCCGACCACCCACCCCAAATCGTGAGATCCGGAGCGTAAGCGATATTCTGACGGATGTAGTGGCCGGATTAGAACAGCCTGCTCAGGAAAATGTGCTTATTTTAAGAAAATCCTGGGAAAAACTAGTTGGCGTGCAAATTGCCAAACACAGCGAACCGGGGTTTATCAAAGAGTATCAGTTATACGTGTTTGTGGATCATCCCGGTTGGATGCCAGAACTGGAACGAATCAAACGACCGCTATTAATTAAGCTACAAGCCCAGTATCGCGAGCTTCGTATTCGCCGCCTTCGGTTCTCCCTTCAGCATAAATAAACGAGCTCGCTATAGTAGAGAGCCTGCAATGTCGGCCAATTCAGAGCGTTCGCCTTTGGTCAGGTTTATATGCGCATAGAGACGTTGCCCTTTCATCTTTTCAATCAGATAGCTCAACCCATTGGACTGACTGTCGAGATAGGGGTGGTCAATCTGAAAAATATCCCCAGTAAATACGATTTTTGTACCTTCACCGGCTCGCGTTATAATGGTTTTAATTTCGTGCGGCGTCAGGTTCTGAGCTTCATCGATAATAAAGAAGGTATTCACGAGGCTGCGCCCACGAATGTAGGAGAGTGGTTCGATGATTAATTTTTTATCTTCGACCAGCTTGCTCACATGACTGCGTTTGCTATCTCCTTGAGCATGTTCAATGACGGCTAAGTTGTCGAACAAGGGTTTCATATAGGGATCAAGTTTGGAGTGAATATCGCCGGGTAGAAAACCGATGTCTTTATTGCTTAGTGCAACGATTGGACGAGCCATAAGAATTTGCCGATAATTCTTCTTTTGTTTGAGTGCGCCGGCCAGCGCAAGCAGGGTTTTACCTGTGCCAGCCTTTCCGGTTAGGCTAACCAGTCGGATCTCCTCATTGAGCAGGGCGTCGAGGGCATAGGTTTGCTCTGAATTACGCGGTGTAATTCCAAACGATGGAATTTTATCAACATGCCGAATGAGATTAAGCCCTTCATCATAGACCGCTAAGGCTGATTTCTGGTCTCCGCGTAGAATTAGATATTCATTGGGAACAAGCGGGCGTTCTACGTGGAGCTCCTCCGATGGGAATTCATAGGGTGGGGAATAGAGAAGATTAATCAGTTCGTGACCCACGTTTTCTACCGTCCGCATACCGGTGTAAAGTTGCTGGATATCGGCTACATGGTCATTTCGGTAGTCCTGCGCCATAAGTCCAATGGCCTTGGCTTTCATCCGTAGGTTGACATCTTTCGTGACCAGAAAAACCGCGCGATCGGGAAAATCTTTTGATGTTTGATAAGCGATGTTGAGGATATGATGGTCGGGCTTTTTTGAAGAAAAGTTCTCGGCAATATGTTTTTCAAAGGGGCGATCCAGTTTAATGCTTAACTTCCCTCCGCCGCTACCGATGGATACTCCACCGTTAAAAAGTTTCCCGTCGCTCAGCGAGTCGACGGTGCGTGCAAATTCTCGGGCATGGAAATTGAGAGAATCATTCCCCTTTTTAAAATGATCCAGTTCTTCGAGTACCGTGATCGGTATGACTATATCGTGTTCTCCAAATTGGTGGATACAGCTACTATCGTGAAGTATTACGTTGGTATCTAAAACAAATATTTTTTTATTTGATGACATCATATTTTAGGAACCTCTTCGGGGTTAGAGTTGAGTTTGGTGAAAGATAATTACGTGCGTTCGAACCTCCTTGTAATAAAATACGTTAAGAACGTGATTAACTGGCTAGTGAACATAAGAAATTTTGCATCAAGAAAATGGGTAAGTCAATGCGAAATTTGTGGGTGGACACAATGAAATCACGGTATTTTATCTACCAACACTTTGGACCGCACGAGTCATGCACAAAGAACAAGATCTCCACCCAACGCTACCCGGGTTCTTCAGCGTCGCGATCAGAACGGCCGCCGCGCGTCTACCCTGCGGGGCAGGCGGATCTTCCTTAGGTTGGGCTTGCCGAAAGGTAGGGTGGATTCTCTGCGCCAATGCCTGAGTTGATGGCTATGGACATTTTTGATTCTGCTTGCGGCCAGGTTTATTTGGAGTCCGAGACCGAGGTTTCTTATAAGCCTGCTGAATTGGCATTATACTCCGACCTTGTTGACACTTGTAACCGTGTGGATGCTGCACTTGAAGCTGAGCAGGCGGCATTAGTCAGTGCACTCCCTTCAATGTCCTCCAAGTACCAGTCATGCCAAGCGACCCTTGTTTATAATTCACTTATCGCAAGGAGTACCGACTCGCAGCTTGAGTTGGCGTTCGGGTGGAAAGATGAGTATACGGAACGGGGTAAACAGCTGAATAAAAAGTTAGAGATGACTGAGCCCGCCGCTGCTGCGGTGGCGCAGAGAAAGATCAAGCGGGAGGTTGATGCATTAAAACAGAGTCTTGCGGGCGCTCTCGCCTTGGTTTCACAGGAGGCGTGTCAAAAAGCTCGGGAGTTGGCTCAAGCAGCCTCAACAGCAAGAAAAGCGGCAGAAGAAGGAGCAACGGCAACGACCGCAACTTCTAAACTAGATGGCATCGGGTCTGAGACTTGGCGTGCTCTCTGGAGTGCCGCCCGTGCATATTCTACAACTGAAGCCTATCGGGATAAGCCCTTTCCGAATGTGGAGAGTCAGGCGCGATGTGTGTTGTGTCATCAGGAGTTGGATGCTGGGGCGACTCAGCGGATGACCGCCTTTGACGCTTATATAACGGGGGCTCTGGAGTCTGCGGCGAGGCTGGCTGAGGACGGGCTGAAAGTAGCGCTTGATGCATTGCCTAATCAGCCAGTAGAACAAGCTCTCGACACGGCAGCCGAAGCGGCTCATTTGTCTGGGGATATACTAGCGAAGGTTAAGGCGGTCTGGGCAGAGGTGCAGGCGGTTGCCGATGCGTTGCGAGCCAACCCGCTGAGCGAAGAAATTACCGTGGCCAATCAGACGCCTTCTGTGATTGGAGACCTCGCAGGGTTTTCTGAAGCCGTAGAGGCGCAAGCCGTGGCCTATGATCAGGCTAAAGAATTTAATCGAGAACAGGCAGAGGCGGCTTTGCTTGAGCTGAAAGCAAGGTACTGGGCATCACAGCAGATGGATGCAATAAAAGCTGAAGTCGTCCGGTTGAAGAAGGTTGGACAATATGCAGAGTGGCGAAGGAAAAGTCAGACGGGCGGGCTCTCTCATCAGGCGGGGAGAATGTCAAAGGCGCTTATTACCGATGCGTATATAGATAGATTTAACGATGAGTTGAACAAATTAGGTGCAAAAGGTGTTTGTGTTGAGTTGGTGAAGGCTCGGGTTGAACGAGGCGAGGTAAAACATCGTATTCAGCTTCGAGGGGCGCAAGCCGATGGCATTAACATTAGAGAAATACTGAGCGAGGGAGAGCGGCGAATCGTCTCTCTTGCGGGCTTCCTTGCGGATGTGACGGCGAGATCTTTAAGTGTTCCGTTTGTGTTTGATGACCCTATCTCATCCTTAGATCATGAGTGGAGCGTCGCAACCCGCTTGGTAGAGTTGGCTCAAGACCGACAGGTTGTTGTCTTCACTCATCGGTTATCGCTATACGGGGGGATGGAAGATGCTGCCCGGAAAAAGGGCGAAGCCTGGAAAAATGCTAACTTACTTCAGTGTTGCATAGTAAGTTTTCTTGGTACGATGGGACACCCTGTTAACCATTCAACGTGGACCGCGAATACTAGAACTGCGAATAACAAACTTCTTAATGAACGGTTGGTAGAAGCCAGAAAGGCGGCCGATGCCTTCGACATACAGTCATATGAAAATCAAGCACAGTCCATATGCTCGGACTTTAGAAATCTTGTAGAGCGCACTATAGAAGAAGACCTGCTCTCCAAGGTGGTTCTGCGTAATCGGCGTAGCATTACAACTGAAGGTAGGCTGCCGCATTTAGCTAAGATCAGTGATGAAGACTGCATCTATTTCGATGGGCTGATGACCAAGTACTCTTGTTATGAACATAGCCAGTCGCAAGAAGCTCCGGTGGCATTACCCGGGGAACCGGACTTACGTGCAGATATTGAAGGGCTCAAGACATGGCGAGAAGATTTTAAGGCGCGCTGAAAAAAGGATAATAATCATGCAGTTTGATGTGTATTGCGACGAGTGCTATCCGGATGTGTTGGGGTCGGGGAATCCGCCTGTAAAGTATATGGCGATTGGCAGCCTATGTTGGAGTACACGCCCGGCGACCTTTGGCTCGAATTCCCGTTCTCTCCGGAATATATGGCGGCACTCACCGAAAACGAACAAACGGAGCACGGCGGAAAAACTTCGGTGAAAATTCTGGAACTGCTACGCGAAAATCCGGAAATGACGTTGGCCGACGTAGCTGCCGTTGTAGGGAAAACCCTACGGGCCGTAGAGGGAGCCAGCTCCAAGCTCGTCGCTGTAGGAAAGCTGAGGCATGTCGGCCCGCAAAAAGGCGGACACTGGGAGGTACTTTGCAAAGCGGAGGGGGCGGGGAAAACTACCCCGAAAAACGTAGGCCTCACTCTAGCGGGGAGCCCCTCGGAAATGTTGGGTAATGGGTTGGTAGAAGGGTTGGTAGAAAGCCAGCAGGCCATACTGCTAAGCCCAGTGTTTCAAAGCAGGAAATGGCGCAAAAGATGGCTCTTCACGGAAGTGCGTCCTAGGGGTTGAAAAAAATAGCTGATTGTCGTTTCCTT
>JAUUYK010000090.1 GCA_030588285.1 Kiritimatiellales bacterium | reverse complement strand
GAGGTCACCAATGTCGCCGTTGTAGCAAACGGGGAGTTTAAGAGATTGGAACGCCTCTTCAAAAGCATCGAGGTCGACCGTTCCGGTATACATCTGTTCTGCCGTACGCGGATGGATAATGACTTCACTGAGCGGGTATTTGTTCAGCACAGGAATCAGCTTCAAGAGCTCTGACTGATCAAAAACGCCGAGGCGTACCTTAACCGAAATCTTGCACGGACTCCGCTCGCAAACTTGATCAAGGATGGCATCGACCGTGTCCGGAAAGGGAAGTAAACCGGAACCGCGTCGTTTGTTGCGAATTGGTTTATGCGGGCATCCCATGTTCCAATTTATTTCGGTATATCCAAGGTCGTGCAATGCGATGGTCATCTGTACAAAATCGTCGGCATTATTGCCGATAACCTGCGGAATAAGCGGTAGGCCGGAATTATTTTCCGGCCGCACATCCTTCAATAACTTTGGATTAATTTTATCCGCATGAACCGTCGAAATGAACGGGGCCATCTCGATATCTAACCCGTTGAAATGGTGCACAAAAGCCCGGCGATAGTGCATCGTTGTGATGCCCCGCATTGGTGCCAAAATCAGGGTTGGATTTGAACGGCTCATGGGGTTTTGGATGGGGGGTTCAGGATCGCTTTAAATCCTGCTTATAAAATTAGGCCCGAGAGAGATATTTGCGCTCTTTGGTGTCGACCTTGATCGTTTCGCCGGATTCAATATATTCGGGAACCTGAACGATTAGTCCGGTGGTTAGTGTGGCCGGTTTTGTGCGAGACGTGGCGGACGCCCCTTTCATCGCCGGCGGGCATTCAACAATTTCTAGTTCAATGGTGTCGGGCATGCGCAGAGTCAGGATTCGCCCCTCGGAAACGAGCGCAATAATGCCTTCCATATCTTCAACGAGAAAGGGAATACAATCTTCAAGGTCTTCTCTGAAGAGCTCAAACTGTTCGTAGCTTTCGAGATCCATGAAATTATATCGGTCGCCATCTTTGTAGAGATATTGAACTTCGTTGGTGTCGAACGAGGCTTCTTGAAGGGCATCGTCTCCACGATAGGTCTGGTCGACCTTCTGTTTGGTGGATACATTGCGAAAGCGCACTTTATAGATGGTGGTTCCGCCGCGTGCCGTGGGAGACTGCGATGAAATTTTTTGAATAATATGCGGGGTTCCATCGATGTCGATAACGGACGACTTCTTTAAATCGCAGGCTTTAATCATAAAATGCTCCTTGGTTTTAGAAACGCGAAATATCCCCAAACTACGGCAAATAATCAAGAGAGATAAAACACAAAGGCACTCTGTTCACAAAGGACAGACAATCCATTGCGTCGAGTTTCTTGTGTCTGGGTGCTTAATTTCCTTTGTTGATCATGGCGGCGGAGAAGCCCGCGCCGAAGCCGTTGTCGATATTGACAACGGTAATGTTAGGCGCGCAGGAGTTGAGCATGGTTAGCATCGGGGTCAATCCACCGAGGTGCGAGCCATAGCCAACTGAGGTTGGAACACCAATCACGGGGCAGGCGGCCAGTCCGCCAACCACGGAGGGCAACGCGCCTTCCATCCCAGCGACAGCCACGATGCATCGCGCCGTTTGAATTTTTTCGTTCTGCGCAAGCAGGCGATGGATTCCCGCCACGCCACAGTCGTAGAGCCGTTCAACCTTTGCGCCAGAAATCGAGGCCGTCACGGCGGCCTCTTCGGCCACGGGAATATCGGCTGTCCCGGCGGAAATAATCAGTACGTGGCCTATTTTTTTGCGGCCCTTCTCTTCGAGCGAGATCGTACGTCCAAGCTCGTTATACTGCAGCCGATTATCAATTTTATAGAGTCGCTCAAAAAGTTCCGGCTCGGCGCGGGTTAGCAAAATAGTGTCGTTTTGCCTTTCTAGTGCTTGATAGATTTTTTCGACATGTTCGGGAGTTTTTCCCTGACAAAAAACGACCTCGGGGTAGCCTGTTCGTAAGGCCCGATGGTGATCCACCTTCGCAAATCCAAGATCCTCGAACGGCAGTTGCTTGAGCGTGTTCAGTGTTTGTTCCAAATCGGTTTCGCCGGATTTAAATTGGTTGAGCAAATATTTGAGTTTATCTATTTCCATAAGGGTGACCTTTTAACCACGGAATTAATATATACGAAAAGAAGGAGGGCTATTTAGAATTTCATTTTATTGTTTCCACGGCGGGATGTCGGGGAGCAGGGCTTTAAAATCGTGGATCAGTTGGTTTTGGTATTTAGCTGAAAACCCACCGGAAAGAAAGAGGTCATAGGCTTCGTCCATAAAACGACTCCAACTGTCCACTTCATGACTAGGGTTAATTGGAAAAAAATTGCATCCAATAGCTTGAGCCGCCGCCATATCGCCGGGGGCATCGCCGATCATTAAAATCGCGTTGGCAGAGTATCGATCGGTGGCGGCCATCGTGAAATGGTCGATTTTGCTTCCCAGCTCGGGCCCGGCGATGACTGAGACATATTTTGCCAGATCATCGCGATACCAATCCTTAAGCAACGCAACGGCCTGCGTCTGAGAAATAACGATGGCATCGGACGTGGCCTGAATGCGTTGCAGTGCTTTTTCTGTGCCGAGGAACGGCGGAGGGGCAGGCATTTGGGTATCGATATCGATATTAAGTTGAACGCTCCAATCGTAAGCATTTGCGAGCAACGAACTGCCGGTGCGCTCGGCCTCGGCTTTTAGCGTTGCATTACTGAGCGGCAGGCCGGATTCGCAATAAGCGCGAAGATCGGCGGGGTCGGGTAATGTTGCTCGGTTGTATGTCTCCGCCCAATCGTTGAGCAACTCAAATGTTTTGCAGAGGCCGAGAAAACGATTGAGTCCGCGGAACGTAGAATAGAGATAGGTGAACTCCGCCGCCGCCCGCACCTGTGGTTCAATCGCCTCCAGGTTCCAGTGACGAATAATCGCCGGATGGAAAAAATCTTTCTGCTTCGCCTCCATCGTGTCGAAAATGCACCCATCGGAATCAATGCCGACAAATGTTTTGAATTGGGGGATAAAATTAATCAGGTCGTTTTTTGTAAATTCTTTCATATAGAGGTTCCAATGAGTCCGAAACAGTAGGTTGACGACCTGTGAAGGGTCAAGCCTCCATCCAGAGGTAAAAACACCTTTAAGAAAGTGGGTTTTTTATATTTCGGGATGTATTACATGATTTTTATAAGAATAGATCGGTTGGCGATTGTCCCGCCTTCTTGCCCTTCTTGATTATAATTTAGGATGAATACATCTTATTTTAATTTGCTATATAATCCCTAGTGTGAGAAATCCCTTAATGCATTATCAAAACACTAACGTTTATTTGTGTAAATAAGTAGGCCGATAAAATTAGTTACATGGAATCTCTTTTTTTAGGATTGTATTTTTACCGATCCCATTAAGTGCACCATTTGATCGAGTAAATAAAAATAGTTTAAAAAAGATCTAGAAATTATAATATTTAGATGCAAGATGATTGCTTGTTACTGGTTTTACGAGTGAAATTACAGAGTGTGAGGCAATAAAGTTTAAACAAGTGCGGTGGTTTGTAATAATAAAAAAGATCAAATCAGAGCGTGGATTTTCCGGTAAAAACGCCTGTTAATTAGGCCGAAATTTATTCGCCCCGAAAGTCTCCCGAACCATATACGGATGGAGAAAGAAATGCTGAGAAATAGTTGTTTACATTTTAGGGAGAGAGATCGCTCTCTCCTGTACGGTAATTTAGAACTGAAACAGGCCAACGCCCCCATCTTTTTTATAATCCGACTGGTTTTACTGCTGTGTTGTTTAGGATTTCTTTCCCCGCAAGGTTCTGTGGCGGATCATCTACGCACTCAAACGTTAGCCCTTCAGGCTGGCTGGAATGCTGTTTTTTTTGCGGTTGATCCGGTAGAAAGTGATCCCGATGCTCTTTTTTCAGAAACTACGGTGGATATGGTTGCAACCTATGATCAGGCAATATCGATGGGACAGTTTAGTTCGGACCCAAGCGCGGATATGCTCCGGCAATTGGGGTGGGGCATCTGGTATTCCGCTCACCGAGAAGACTCCTTTTTAACCGATTTAAGTGTGATTCATGGGAATAAGGCATATCTCATTCACGCCTCGGCAGACGAGATCCTTTCCGTTGAAGGTACTGTTCGCATTTTAGAAACCCAGTGGAAGCCATCGGCCTTTAACCTAGTCGGTTTTACGCTGGATGAATCCGCTCCCCCGACCTTTGCTCAGTTTTTCGGAGCCTCTTCAGCGCATAAGGACCAAGCCCTCTATCGTCTAATCGATGGAGTTTGGACGGCGGTGCAACTTCCCTCAGCGACCCCCATGAAAAATGGGGAAGCGTTCTGGGTGTACTGTAACGGCTTTTCAATTTTTGAGGGGCCATTAATGGTGGAAACTAGCACGTCCGCCGGAGTTTCGCTTCGTGAAGGAACGGAAGAGGTGGTGCTTCGCAACGTAACCGCGCATCCGGTTGAACCCACGATCGAGCATATTACATCAGGATCGGATTATGTGCCGATGGCGATGGTGATCGAGGTAATTGGCGAGAGCGGTGAATCGCTGGATTCGATTCCCGTCTCTATGGGGGATGGCTCTTGGATCCAAAATCTGCCGATGCTTGAAGCCGGAGCGGCCACGCGAGTCCCTTTACAGCTTCGCTCGGACGCGGCCACCAAGGCCACGGTAAAATCATTACTCTGCATTAAAACCGATTTGGGAACAGAAACGTGGGTACCGGTTACCGGCCTGCGGGAGGATCTAAAGTGAAAAAATATATTTTAAATAAGAAGGGCGCCCAAGGAGGGGTGGTGGCATTAACTCTATTGGGGTTAATTTTTTCAGGGGTCAGTAGTTTTGCCATACAGGACTATGCCGGGCTTTGGGTCGGGCGAGTCGCCCTATCGCATGTGAACGAAGTAGCCGTTCCACTCGATGAAAATAATACACCGATTGCTCCCAACCCGAATGTCCCCACCCCCGCGCATGATGAAGCGTATTTACGGTTGATTCTGCATGTGAACGGAGCTGGACAGGTAAATCTCCTGCACGACGTTGCTATTTTAAAGCAGGGTGCCGGTCAGAGTTCCGGCTCTGTGGCCCAATCGGAAAGTGACTATGTCTTGGTAACCGATGATCGGCTCTATAGCATGGTGTTTTTATCTAACGTGCTTTGAGCAATGCTGACATGAAGAACCTATTTTTGTAGACAATTCTCCCTGTGTTTGCTTTTATACGCTCGATGAAAAACACAAAAACAAACCTCCATCGGCACTCGAAGAAGTCTTCCTTGAGT
>JAUUYK010000099.1 GCA_030588285.1 Kiritimatiellales bacterium | reverse complement strand
CCAGTTCGTCGTTCGGCTGAATACCGGTTGCTAGCACCACCAAGTCGGCGTTCAGTATTTCACCATTTTCAAGACAAACCGCTTGGACCGATGGGTTGCCGATAAGTTTATTCACCTGTTCACCCGTGCGAATTATAAGTCCGAGGGCCTCAATCTTTTTCCGGAGCAATTGGCTGCCAGCTGTATCGAGCTGATGGGCCATTAAATGGGGGGCGCATTCGATAATGGTAGTCGCCAGCCCCATCGCCTTACAGGCTTCCGCCGCTTCAAGGCCCAGTAATCCACCACCGATAACCACGGCACGCGTTGCCTGTTCGCCGGCATTTCGAATGGCGTAGGCATCGTCCGAGGTTCGATACGTATGAACGCCGTCGAGCGAGGTTCCTGGAATGGATGGAATATGCGGGCGGGCGCCGGTGGCAATGACCAGACGATCGTAATAAATTTCCTTCCCGCTAGATGTGATTACTTTTTTTTCATCGCGAAAAATACGAACGACTCGCGCTCCTAAGCGTAAATCCATCTTGTGATAGGTATACCAGCGTGTTTCCGAAAAAATAAGGTCACGGTCGCTTTTGCCGCTAAAAATCGACGAGAGCGCAATGCGGTCGTAGGCTGGAAAAAGTTCATCGCCCAGAATGGTGAGTTTAAATTCATGGTGAGCATCATATTCCAGCAACTTTTCACAAAATCGCAGACTGGTCATTCCATTACCAATCACTACAATATTTTTTTTCTTTTCCGACATAGGTTGAAAATCCTCGGTTTCAAGCAAAGGTGTATATCATTATCAATCAACTCAGGTTGTGTCGACTTGTTGTTTCCTCTTTATTGTTGGTTGTTGGACTAATCTATCCCATGTTTCCTGCTCATTAAATGAAGATGATTATTTATGACTGGCCTATATATCCATATTCCAATTTGCATTTCCCGTTGCCGCTACTGCGATTTCTATAAAAGGACTCCGAACGAATGGAATGACATCGCGCTATTTCTCCGCTGTCTGGATGCAGAGCTGGCTCGGCTTCCTGATGATTTTTCGCCGGAGACCATTTTTATTGGCGGAGGAACGCCGACGGCGTTAGACGCAAATGAATTTTCGTTGATGCTGGAGTCGATTCATCGCCATATAAACCTATCGAACGTGATTGAATTTTCGAGCGAGGCAAACCCAGGTTCTCTCACCCTAGAAAAATTGGCCGCCATGAAGACGGGCGGAATTAACCGAGTTTCGATCGGTGTGCAGTCATTTAATGACAAGGCATTACGAATGCTCGGACGAACGCATACTTCAAAAACCGCGATTGAGGGATATTACATGCTGCGCGAGGCGGGGTTTGATAATGTGAACATTGACCTGATTCAAAGTATTCCGGGCATGAAACCAAGCGATGTACTGGCCGATGTGCGACAGGTTGCTCAATTACAACCGGAGCATTTGTCGTATTACAATCTAATCTATGAGCCCGGCACTCCTATGACGTGTGATCGCGACCTGGGACGATTAATTCCTCCGGGCGATGATGAGGAGGCGGATAACTATTTTGCGGTGAAGTCACTTTTGGAGGAGGAGGGGTATGGACAGTATGAAATTTCAAACTTCTCCCGAGATCATAAGCATTGTCTTCATAATGTACTCTATTGGCAAGGCGGAGAATATTTTGGATGCGGCCCTTCGGCGCATTCGCATTGGAAGGGTCGACGTTTTGGAAACATTCCCGATCTCTGGGTTTATTGCGACCGACTCCAGAAAAATGAAAGTCCCTTTGAAATGATTGAAGAGCTTTCGAGCGAAGATAAGTCTCGAGAAACGTTAGTGATGTGGTTGCGCATGACGGAAGGGGTCGATTTAAATGCTTTCACGGCTGTTACGGGGTACTCAGTGGATACTCTTTGTGGTGCAACGGTGGAATCGATGGTGGAGGAGGGGTTATTGGAGCGGACTAAAAACCGCATGGCTTTGACCAATGATGCGCTATTTATTTGCAATTCGGTCTTTAGTGAATTGGTTTAAACTCAGGTCGTAACCGCAACATCTTGTGTTTTGATTCTAAAAAACGGGTAAATATACTTGCAAAGCCGACGGGAATGCTTAGATTCCCAAACTCTTGTTCAACAAAATAATTTTGAAAACACGTATACGAGGTAATAAGATGGGAAGAGAATGTGCAGTTACAGGTAAAAAAACTATTACAGGACGTCGCATTGTTCGTAAGGGTTTGGCGAAGAAAAAAGGCGGAATCGGTCTTCACGTGACCAGCGCCACTAAACGTACATTTAAGCCGAATCTACAGCGCGTACGCATCCGGGAAGAAAATGGAACGGTTAAGCGTGTTTGGGTTTCAGCGAAGGCCTTGCGCTCCGGCGCAGTGAAAAAAGCCTAAGGTTCCAACTCTTGGAAAAGTAAAGCCGTCCTGTTATGGGACGGCTTTTTTTATGGGGGTACAAAAAAATACACCCCGCGATTAACGAGGTGCTAATTCTTTCAACGAAGAAGAATGATTACCAACTAGCCTTGGTCATGCCGGGGATTTTCCCCTGAGAAGCCATTTCACGAAGTGTAATACGCGAAAGTCCGAACTTGCGATATACGGCGTGAGGGCGACCCGTTACAGAGCAACGGTTCATGATGCGGTTTGGGTTGGCATCGAGCGGAAGCGAGCGAAGCTTGCGAATTGCGAGCATTCGATCTTCCGGAGAAGATTCCGGATTGCTGATGACTTTTTTGAGTTCAACGCGACGTGCATAATATTTCGCCGCACATGCGATTCGTTTCTGATTCTTAACTACCATGCTTTTCTTAGCCATAAATACTTAGTTCCTTGTTATTGAAAGACCCGTGGATAAAACATAAATGAGATGGGCCACGCAATATAAATTAACTAAAAAATATACCCTTCTAGTTTTAGCTAAATAGAAACAGTGGTGGCAAATCTGTTTTTAAACTTGAATGCGGGCGGGCAAACCGTATTTTTCATATATCTAGCAACCGAAACAATAAATACGAACATGAGGGAATTTTATTATGCCGAGTATTAAAAATATAGGGACTGCAAAACTTACCTTTAAGGATAAAACGATCGAGCTCCCAGTTCTGGAAGGTTCAGAAAAGGAAACAGCGGTCGATATTCGTACGTTGCGAAAAGAAACCGGAATGATCACCTACGACCCCGGATTCGTGAACACCGGATGCTGCGAAAGCGACATTACCTACATTGATGGTGAAGAGGGCATTCTACGTTATCGGGGTTACGACATTAATGAACTGGCTGAAAAGTGTGAGTTTATTGATGTGGCCTATTTGCTCATTCACGGTGTTCTGCCCTCAATTGACCAGCACAATGAATTTTCGACCCACCTAAATAATCACTCGATGCTGCATGAAGATATGCGCCACTTTTTTGGAAACTTCCCCGACCATGCGCACCCCATGGCCACGCTTTCGGCAATGGCCGTTTCTCTCTCGTCTTTCTATCCCGAGCTCGAAGACACCAGCAAGCAGGAGAATGTTGACCATAAGGTGAGCCGCTTACTTTCAAAAATGCGGACCATCGCAGCATTTTCGTATAAAAAATCAATCGGACAGCCAATTGTTCAGCCGCGGCACGATCTGAAATATTGTGAAAACTTTCTTAACATGATGTTCAGCACGCCGGTAAATAACTATCAGGTCGATCCCATTGTATCCACGGCGCTTAATAAACTATTGATCCTACACGCGGACCATGAACAAAACTGCTCCACATCGGTTGTGAAATTGGTGGGAAGTTCGGGCGCAAACTTATACGCCTCGATCTCCGCGGGCATCTGCGCCTTGTGGGGGCCGTTGCATGGGGGTGCAAATCAACATGTGATCGAAATGCTCGAGCGTATTATTGAAGAGGATGATGGCGATGTAAAACGCGTTATTGAGCGGGCGAAAGATAAGAGCGATCCCTTCCGTTTAATGGGCGTTGGTCATCGTGTTTATAAATCGTACGACCCCCGTGCCAAAGTTGCTAAACAGATGTGTAAAGAAGTCCTCGCTAAAATGGGGGTTAATGATCCTCTCGTAGAACTTGCTCAGGAACTAGAAGAAGCCGTGTTGGCCGACGATTATTTTGTTAGCCGTTCTCTTTATCCAAATATCGATTTCTATACGGGACTGACCTATCGCGCAATGGGCATTCCCACCGATATGTTCACCGTTATGTTTGCGATCGGCCGGGTGCCGGGCTGGATTGCGCAATGGTTGGAAATGCGCAACGACCCGCATGCACGCATTGGACGCCCTCGCCAAGTTTACACCGGCCCAACTCGACGGTCGGTTAAATAAATAAGGTTTAAATGAATACAGATAGCACTGAAAGACGAGCTAAACACGAGGCTGTTGAGCTGGGTTTTCTTCAAAAAATTTCCGAACGCCTGCCGGAGGATCTCGAAATCCTTCAGGCTTTGGCGGATTTGTACACCAAAACGGGAAACTATGAAGAAGGGCTGGATATTGATCTCAAGTTAAGTCAGCAACTCCCGAACGACGATTTAACTTGGTACAACCTCGGCTGCTCCTATTCGTTGACGAATCACCCCGATGAGGCCTTCGAAGCGCTTACTAAAGCCATTGAAATAGGCTATGACGACTATGACTGGATGAAAAGCGATCCTGATCTGAGAAAATTGCATCCTGATCCGCGTTTTGAATCCCTCCTTAGCTGGCTTTATACGGCCTGTAACGAAGAGGAATAGTTCGTCTAAAAGGCGTAAAACAAGAGAGGCCCTTAGGGGCTTTTTTTTCGTTCGGGTTCTTTTTTAACGATTTAAATTCATGTGGAGCATCCTAGAATGAATCCCAAAACAAAGACCTATTGGAACTCGCTCGGCGTTGGAATTTCGGACGATATTGATCTTTCAAAAATTTCGGCCGATGCCGTGATTCATTCGGGCTGTCGCATTCAAGGCTCGAAAACCTCCATTGGGCCGGGCTGTGTGCTGGGAACCGAAGCAGCGGTGGTGCTTGAAAATTGTCAACT
>JAUUYK010000127.1 GCA_030588285.1 Kiritimatiellales bacterium | reverse complement strand
TAGAGAGAGCTGATTGTCATTGGTTTTCCTTTTGTGTTTGAGAGCTTTTAAGGAAACGACAATCAGCTATTTTTTTCAACCCCTAGGACGCACTTCCGTGAAGAGCCAGTTTTACCGCTTTATCAAAATGCTTCTTGGCATTTGTTCTCCTCGAATCTTGTTCTCCCGCTTTGCTTGTATCGAAATGATAACTCTGATCCCCAATAAGTGGAATAGGACCTTTCCTCTTGAAAGGGGAATCAACCCCATTACACGCTTTTGCAATTATTTTTGCCTGTTTAGGAGTAAAGCCCTTAGACTCAGCCCAAGACTTAGTGTCGTCATAGTGAACATCTTTTTTCCACAACCCAAACGCATCAAACTTGGTAATCGGATTACAGTTTACGTAACAGTAGAGATTCGGCCCATCAACATAACCAGCAGGGTCTGCTGTTAACCAAACACCTGTTTCCAAATCACGAGGTCTCATTCCCTCAAAAAGGAGGCCTAAATCGGTTTCTTCTTCCTTGGTGTTGGCTTTCTGACGGTCGGGATCGCCGGTGATTCCATCGCCCCATTCGTAGGGCCGGGTGCCGTATGCCTCGTACAGGGCGAAAGATATCAAAGAACCTGCTGAATTACTGCGGGCAATTATGTCACTGCGATGGTTGGCGTGCGAGCAGATTATGTCGTCATTTTCCCGCCCCGCCTCTGGCGGTTTGATGGAGTAGACCATGCCGCCGACGCCGCTATATTCCTGAATGGAGAGTCCGCCGTCGAAGACTACGACCATGTGCGGGGTGGTGGGCGTGGAACGGTAGTCGTATGAAAACGAGTGCGTGTTCGTCGATGCGTTGAGCGAGACGGCGATCAGGCGGTTGTCTTCGTCGTACGTGTAAGGTCGAGGCGGAACTCGACCCTCCAGTGGTGAGGATTTTGGTGGTGCGAGAACCGTTGGCGTCGTAGAGATAAACGACGTTGGTGGTGCCATTGTCTCAGCCGGTCATCTGGTTGAGGGCGTTGTTGGTGTAGGAGGTCGTGGCAGGCGGGCCGCCTGCGATACGAACGATTTTTGAGAGGCGGTTGTCGGCGTGATCCCATGCGTACGAAGTCGAGGTGGAGCTCGACCCTCCAACTACAACCGTCTCGTTGGTGAGGCGGTAGCGGTCGTTGTAGCCCTGCAGGGTAGAGTGCGCCCGCGTATTCAACTCTTGGTTTTCAACAACGTGCACCATTAGGAAAAAAGACCGTGAACCCCATAAACTCCTCTTAATTCCGGCGTTGCAATATCTGCCTGCACCGCTACTATTTTGCGTTCATTTTTAACCGAGGAATAATCATGCCTAAAACCTATAAAATCACACTACTGCCGGGCGATGGAATCGGCCCCGAAGTCATTCAGGAATCTGTAAAAGTGCTCGATGCGATTGCCGAAAAGTCCGGTTTTGCGGTGGAATACACCGAACAAAATGCGGGCGGTGCGGCGATTGATGCCCATAACGACCCGATGCCTGACTCGGTCATAGAAACCTGCAAAGCATCCGATGCCGTATTGCTTGGCGCGGTGGGTGGCCCAAAATGGGATCACCTCACTGGCGCACTGCGCCCTGAAAGTGGCCTGCTTAAAATTCGCAAAGAACTCGGCGCTTTTGCCAACCTTCGTCCCGTAACCGTTCCAGCCTCTTTGGCGGAAAATTCGCCGTTGCGTCCCGAAGCGGTTTCTGGCCTTGATCTGTTCACGGTCCGCGAATTAACTGGCGGAATTTATTTCGGCGAACCCGTTGGGGAATCTGGCGAAGGCGACGATAAGAAATCGTGGAACACGATGGTTTATTCCGTTGGCGAAATCAAACGGGTGGCCCGCGTGGCCTTCGAATGGGCGCGCAAACGCCGGAATAAAGTGATGAGCGTCGATAAAGCTAACGTGCTTGCGGTTTCCAGACTTTGGAGAGATACCGTGAAAGAACTCCACGAAGCAGAATATTCCGATGTTGAGCTTGAGCACATGTATGTCGACAACGCCGCCATGCAAATGGTGATTAACCCCCGTCAATTCGATGTGATTCTGACCGGCAACATTTTTGGTGATATTCTTTCCGATTGCTCGGCAACGCTCGGCGGATCGCTTGGGCTTCTTCCTTCCGCATCGGTTGGGGGTCCCGTCGGGATTTTTGAACCGGTACACGGTTCGGCTCCTGATCTTGCCGGACAAGGTAAAGCGAATCCATTGGCAATGATCCTTTCCGTTGCGATGATGCTCGATACCTTCAACGAAAGTGCGGCTGCAACGGCAATTCGGGCCGGGGTTGAAAAAGTACTGAACGATGGCTATCGCTCTGGTGATCTATGGCGTGAAGGCAACACGCTTTCTTCCACCACGGAACTAGGCGATTTGGTTACCGCTGCGGCGGTTGCCGCGCTCTAATCCTAAAGAGCCCGATGTAAAAAGCACAAAGACCGCTCTGCGGGCTTTGTGCTTTTTTTCCTTAATCCTTAACGCGTCGGGCGATGGAACCGAGTAGGACGATGGCCATTCCGGGGATGAGCCAGATGGGCTGCCGTTCGATGAAGCCGAGCCAGAAGAAGGGAAATGCGAGGCCTAGGGCAATCCACATTTTCGATAGGCTTCTGGCATTTTTTCGTCGGGCGACGATCACGCAATAAAGCATGTAGGCGGGGAAGATCAATCCATAGGCACTGAGAAAAACTCGATAGATAATTTCTCCGCCGGTTAGATCGGCGTAGCTCGGGAGTTTAATCGCAAAAAATCCAACGATTCCAGAAACAATGGATAAGGCAAAGAGGATTGGGCGCTTTGATGCGCTACCCGGAAGCGTCCGGAGGCGGTTGAAGTGCACGCGAACAGTAAAAACCCACTGACACAGAATATGCAATAGAATCCCAGCGGCGAGCCCGGCAGGGAGGGCCGGAACATTCGTGTCCGAATTGAGCGCACCAGCCATTACTCCCGCGTAGCGGGTGGATAATAGAATCATCGAGGCAAAAAAGACAACAAAGCCGATGGTAAAACCGAGCCGTCCGTTGGTTTGGCCGTCGAGTTGTTGGCGAGCGTGATGAAAGGTGATGTCGAGATATGGGCAGAGCACAAAGCCGAAGATCATGACGGGTAGCATCCAGAGTGGAGCGAGTGTTTTCGGGGCGTTGGCGAGGAGTGCGGTATTCGCCTCCCCCGCATCGGGCACGATGAACGTGGCAATCAATACACCAAAACTCAGTGTGAGAAGTCCGAGGGCGAGGTGCGGTGCGCGACCCCGTTGAATCACTCTTTTTGAGAAGAGCATGAAGACAAAGGATAGCCCCAAAACGACGTAGAGATAGAGGTTGGGAATTTGGAAGGCGGTCTTGATGAAGTTCAAAACCCAAAAGATCCAGAACATATGAAACGCGAGGGTGATGGCGGAAAACCACCAGATGGCGGCTGGATATTTTTCAACGAAGCGTGCCGAATCGATTCGGGTTTTCAGAACCCAGCCCATGGCTCCTGCACCGAGCACGTTGGGGATGGCAAAAATTAGAAATCCGGCCCATCCCATATCGCGGAGCAGTAGCGAGGGAATAAACATGCCGATGCACCAGGTCCAAGAACAGGCGAGATAGGCTCCCCAGAGAATGGGGTTGCATGTTTGAGCGATGGTTCGGCCGGAGGCCTCTGATTCGCTCATTATACGTTGCGAAGCTTTTTCGCTTTATGGTGTGCTTTGGGCGTAACGTGAAAAGTGGCTGTGCAACGGCCGACGCGTTTGGCGCGGGTCTGTTTAGCCGTCTCCTTGTCGTCGTTGACGGCCCCTTTCTTTTTGCCTAGCGGCGCAAGAATCTGAACCACATCCATCCGAATCGAAATATTAAATTCTTTACCGGTGGCGACCAATTCATCGATGTCCTCCAACGGGGTCATGCGATATTCGGCAGGGCCGAGGCACGGACGAAGAAAGCGGTATTGCAGATTTTTACAGACCACGGTGTAGGCGCCGCCGCAGACTTTAAAGATGTAGTTTCCGCCTGCAATTTCGGTATTACCGAGTAGGGCTGCGCCGGCCATGGCATTGTACCAGTTCCGATTAAATCGACGGAAGGGGAGAATGGCACTATGGCTTGTTTCATCGGAGGTCATGGTGATGCCTGAATGAAAGGCATATGGTAGCCAGATCAACGAGCAGACCCGATTCCAAAAAACATTGCGGGTTGACAGGTTTGAGACGAAGGCTTCAATGCGTTCGTAGAGCGTAAGCTCCGGAACCTCTGGCTTTGATGCGGGGGTGTTAGTTGTTTTATTTATTTCCACTTGATATCTCTTCTTTTGATTTAAAGGGAAAGGAAACTGGCATAGAGATTCGTTTGAAGCAATCTCTCTTTATCAGGCACTCAAATTTATTTGACT
>JAUUYK010000058.1 GCA_030588285.1 Kiritimatiellales bacterium | reverse complement strand
TGAATGCGGGCATTGGAATGAGCCTTATATTCCTCGAATTCTTTGCGTAGCTTTTCGGTTGAATCGGCTATTGCGTGAGTGGCGAAACCGACGATTAAACTAAATATAATTCGTTTCATATAAAGCTCCTTGGTTAGGAGTAGTATAGAAAAAATAAATCAATTCTCAAGAATTTATTGGAGGATAATGAGTTCAATAAATCCAGATGTTCGTCCTGTTATTTTGAGTCTTCTTCGTTCGCTTTGAGGATGCGCTCGACGACGGAGGCGCACATGGCTTTGTCTTCTTTGAGGGCGCGAACGGCGGAGTCGCGACCTTGGCCGAGTTGGGTGCCGTCCATGGAGAGCCAAGAGCCTTTTTTATCGATGATCCCGGCTTCGATGGCGGCATCGATAACAGAACCGGTGTAGGAGATGCCTTCGGCATAAAGAATATCGAACTCGGCCTGACGGAAGGGTGCGGCGACTTTGTTTTTCACGACTTTAACGCGGGTGCGGTTTCCGTAGACGGCACCGGCGGAATCTTTCAATTGGCCGATGCGGCGAATGTCGAGGCGAACAGAGGAGTAGAATTTAAGCGCTCGACCACCGGGGGTGGTTTCGGGGCTGCCGAACATGACGCCCACTTTTTCGCGAATTTGGTTGGTGAAGATGACGGTAGTGCGCGAGTGGTTGATGGCGGCGGTGAGTTTGCGCAGAGCCTGCGACATGAGGCGGGCTTGCAGGCCGACGTGCGACTGACCCATTTCGCCTTCGAGTTCTGCGCGTGGTGCGAGCGCGGCGACGGAGTCGACGACAACGACGGCGAGCGAGTTACTCTTCACGAGGGCTTCACAAATATTAAGGGCTTCTTCGCCGGAGTCGGGTTGGGAGACGAGCAGGTTGTCGATGTCGACGCCGATTTTTTTTGCGTAGGTTGGGTCAAGTGCGTGTTCGGTATCGATAAAGGCCGCTGCGCCACCGGCTTTTTGTGCGTTGGCAATAACGTGGGAAACGAGCGTGGTTTTTCCGGAAGATTCGGGGCCATAAATTTCGATGACGCGTCCGCGGGGGAGTCCACCAATTCCGAGGGCGAGATCGAGGGTGAGCGCGCCGGTAGGGATGGATTCAATTTTTGTATTGGCCGCGGCTTCGCCTAGTTTAACGATGGCCCCTACGCCGTACTGTTTCTGGATCTGTGCGATTACCGTGCTGAGTGCGGATGCGGGGTCTTTCGGGGCGGTTTTCTTGGCGGCCATAGTATGCTCTCCTTTACTGGAATGAATGAGGGTCTAAAAGTTTTTGATTGTTATCCAACGGCTTTCGCAAGTCAACGGAACCCGCATCTAAACCGTGTGATTTTAGTGCTTACCCCAAGCGGTTGTCGGCGATGTGCCAGTCGAGGTCTTCAATTACGCTGAGTTCGACAATACTGTCGGCCTTATTGAGCAGCTCTTTGCATTCGGGACTTAGGTTGAGTAGGTGCAGGAGCTTGCCTTGGTCGGCATAGCGTTCGGTGATGTTGTTGATGGCCTCAATCGCGGAGTGGTCATAGACGCGGGCGTTTTTAAAGTCGATCACGACATCCTTTGGATCATTACGGGGGTCGAATAGATCTTTGAAGGACTGGGCCGAGCCAAAGAAGAGTGCGCTTTGGAGTTTATAAATTTTTGCGCCATTTTTAGCTTCGGTAATATTCGCGTGTATTTTCTTTCCGTGCTCCCAAGCGAAGACCAGTGCGGAAACGATGATTCCCACTAAAACAGCGATCGCTAGGTCGTGTAATACGGTGACCACTGAGACGAGGATGATGATGAAGGCATCCATTTTTGGAACGCTGGGTAGAATGCGGAAGCTCGACCATTCGAAGGTGCCAATCACGACCATAAACATGACGCCAACCAACGCGGCCAACGGGATGATTTCAACGAGGGGAGCGGCAAAGAGTAGGATGGAGAGGAGGAAAAGGGCGGCGGCGATTCCCGATAGACGTCCACGCCCGCCTCCTCGAATATTAATCATACTTTGGCCAATCATGGCGCAACCCCCCATGCCACCGAAAAATCCGTTCACGATATTGGCAAATCCTTGGCCCATACATTCTTTATTACCCCGACCGCGGGTTTCTGTAATTTCGTCGACGAGGGTTAAGGTCATTAAGGATTCAATGAGACCCACAGCGGCGGCCAGCACGGAGAACGGGAGAATTATCATAATGTTATCCCACGTGAATGGCATTTTTGGGATGCCGAAGGAGGGTAGCGATGCAGCAATCGTTGTTTTGGTGGGATCCATGCCTTGAACAAAATCGAGTACGTTGCGCGATTCGTGGATTCCAAATTTATTAAGAAGCAATGAAAGTACGGTGACGGTAACGATCGCCATGAGCGTGGCCGGAATGGCTTTGGTTAGTTTCGGCAGGAAAAAACTGATAAACATCGTGAGTGCAATCATGCCGCACATGATTAAGAGGGGGCCTTGCGAGAGTAGATGTTGCTCTTCGCCGTGCCCGACATAGAACATTTCGAACTGCGCTTTAAAAATGATAATGGCTAATCCGTTCACAAAACCAAGCATGACGGGGTGAGGCACTAATCGAATAAATTTTCCGAGTTTAAAGATGCCAAACAGCATCTGGAAAATACCCATCAAGGTGACGGCGGCAAAGAGGTATCCGGTGGCGGTTTCTGAATCGACCCCGTCGCCAAATAGTCCGATCATCAACGGTGCAAAAATAACGGCCACTGCGCCGGTTGCACCAGAGATCATGCCGGGGCGTCCGCCGAATATCGCGGTGATAAGACCCATCATAAACGCGGCATAGAGGCCAACAACCGGATCAACTTTGGCCACAAACGAAAAGGCAACCGCTTCGGGGACGAGCGCGAGCGCCACGGTTAAACCGGACAGGATGTCGTTTTTAACATTCTGCGGGCGTTCGAAGTTTAGTTTAAACAGTTTGTTTGTTTTCTGCATGGGCTGATCCCGTTTTAAGTGGTCGATCTTGATCTAGTTGGAAAGCGCGCGACTATCTCAGAATGGATTTTGATTGCCAGTCCTTTTGGTCGGTTAATTCTGTGCATACACAAAAAAGCCCGGGGTTAACCGGGCTTCTTTTTTAACGAATCTTAGATGCCGAAATCGTCGGCCATGATCATGTCGGGTTCAACGCCGAGGTTATAGGTCATGTCGTTCACGCATTTGAGCATGATCGGCGGTCCGCAGAGGTAGTATTCAATCTCGGTCGGATCGTCGTGGTCGTTCAGGTATTTTTCTTCCACCACGTTATGAATGAATCCGGTGTAACCAGTCCAGTTGTCTTCCGGCAACGGATCGCTGAGCGCAATGTTGAAGGTGAAGTTCGGGAACTCTTTCTCCAGCGCTTTGAATTCTTCTACATAGAAGAGTTCGGTTACGGAGCGGCCGCCATACCAGAAGGTGATCGTACGGTCGGTGCCGATGCGTTTAAGCTGGTCGTAGATGTGCGAGCGCATGGGAGCCATGCCCGCGCCGCCGCCGATGAAGCACATTTCGCGATCGGTTTCTTGTGCGAAGAATTCGCCGTATGGACCGGAGATGGTGATCTTATCGCCGGGCTTCAGGTCAAACGTGTAGCTGGAACATACGCCCGGGGGATAGTCGGTGCCCGGAGGCGGTGACGCGATACGAATGTTGAGCATAATGATGTCGTCTTCGAGCGGGAAGTTGGCCATCGAGTAGGCGCGGAAACAAGGTTCGTCGTTGTTGGCCACGTTATCCCAAACTTTAAACTTATCCCAATCGCCGCGGTATTCATCCGCCACGTCGAAGGTTTTGTAGGACAGGCCTTTATAGGCAGGAACGTCGATTTGGATGTAGCCACCCGCTTTGAAGTCGAGCTTTTCACCCTTCGGCAATTCCACAACCAACTCCTTAATAAAGGTGGCAACGTTGTCGTTAGAACGAACGGTGCATTCGTATTTTTTGATATCGAGGATTTCAGGCTCAATTTCAAGCACCATGTCTTCCTTTACTTTCAGCTGACAGGCCAGACGGACGCCTTCTTTGGCTTCGGCCTTGGTGACTTGCCCCGCTTCGGTAGGAAGCAACGATCCGCCGCCTTCGAGCACCTTGCATTTACACATGGCGCAGGTTCCTCCTCCACCGCATGCGGAGGGGAGAAAGATTTTTTCAGTAGAGAGTGCGGTCAAAAGGGAAGCACCTGGCTTTATTTCAAGTTCGCGGGTCCCCCCGTTAATACTCAATTTGGCGAGCCCCTGCGGAACCAGTTTCTTGGAGGCGATCATCAGCAAGGTCACCAAAAGCATAATCACAAAAGTGAATACGATGACACTCGATACAATGGTGGTTATATTTTCCATAATTGTTTTCTCAATTCGAGTTAAAGGTTGATGCCTGAGAAGCACATGAATGCCATGGCCATGAGTCCGGTCATGATCATGGTAATCCCGAGTCCTTTGAGGCCAGCAGGAAGGTGCGAATAACGTAGCTTCTTACGAATCGCTGCCATAGAGGCAATCGCGAGTAGCCAGCCAATGCCAGAACTAAAGCCATAGACGATCGCGTGGATCGCGGAGTAGTTCATTGCGGGATCATCTACGTTTTGTTGCATGAAGAGCGATCCACCAAGAATGGCGCAGTTTACGGTAATCAGGGGCAAGAAGATTCCAAGGGCGTGGTAGAGCACAGGAAAAAACTTATCGAGGATCATCTCCACGAGCTGCACCATGGAAGCAATCGTTGCAATGAAGCAGATAAAGCTGAGGAAGCTTAAGTCGAGTTGACTGAAGTCTGTTCCGGGAACCCAACTTAAGGCCCCTGGCTTGAGCAGGTAGTTATAGATGGCCCAGTTAACCGGCATCGTAATGGTCAGTACGAAAATCACCGCAAGTCCTAGACCAATCGCGGTATCAACTTTCTTTGAACACGCAAGGAATGAACACATGCCCAAGAAGTAGGCAAGTAGGATGTTTTCAACAAAAATGGCCTTAATGGCGATGCTTAAATATTCCATGATATTAGTCCTCTACGTACTTGCTGACGGTACGCTGACCCCAGATCAGCAGTCCCAGAATGATGAAGGCGCCGGGGGCGAGCAGAACAAGACCATTACCCGTGAAGTTTTCTCCAAAGGGCAATTGGAAGCCGAGCCATTTGCCGAATCCGAGAATCTCACGGATGGAGGCAACCGCGATCAGGACAACACCGTATCCAAGGCCGTTTCCGAGTCCGTCCAAGAATGATTCCTTGGGGGGATTCTGAAGGGCGAAGGCTTCGGCACGACCCATAACGATGCAGTTCGTAATGATCAAGCCAACAAATACACTGAGCTGTTTGCTGATATCGAACAGAAAGGCCTGTAGCAGTTGATCGGCAATAATCACGAGCGTCGCGATTACAGCCATTTCAACAATCATGCGGATACCGCTTGGAATGACATTGCGTAGCAGTGAAATAATAAGGTTGGATAGGCTGACCACTGCGGTCAGCGCTAGGGTCATTACGATGGCCGTATCGACCTTGACCGTAACCGCCAGCGCCGAACAAATTCCGAGTACCTGAATGGTAATTGGGTTGTTGGACGAAAACGGGTCCATCAGTAGTTTCTTAGCAGCAGAATCCATGATTAGTTCCCCTTAATTGAGTTAAAGTAGTTCGCATAAGCTGCAGCACCTTTACGGATCAGGGTTTGAACACCCTTTCCTGTAAGTGTTGCACCGGAGATTCCGTCGACCGAGGTTTCGGTTAGCGGGATGCTCGATTTAACCACTAAAAACTCAGTGGGTGCTCCGTTGGAATATAGTTTCTTTCCGGCAAACTGTGACTGGAACCACGGTTTTTCGATTTCGGCACCCAGTCCAGGGGTTTCCTTATGGTCGTAGAAACTGATCCCTGCGATGGTTTCAAGATCCGATTCAAGAGAGAGGTAGCCATAGAGCACACTCCAAAGTCCTTTTCCCGAAACGGGGAAGGCATATTTGGAAGGCTTGTCAGCTCCTTCATCGGTCCAGGTAAAGAGTTCGAGTTCTTCGGCCTTCTCTTTGGAGACATGCTTTGCATAGATCGCTTCAAATTGAGGGCGTTTCCAACTGACTTTTTTACCTTTTTCATTGAGATCAAAACCGAATCCAAATGCTTTGACGATGTTACGCTTTACGTCAAATTCTTTATTGGCTTTTTGTAAATCTTTAAGTCCAGCGGCTGCTCCAGAGAGGAGAAGACTGCAGACCAAGCAGACCCCCGCGGCAAAAACGATAGTTCTAGTATCTTCACGCATTGTTCAAAGCCCTCGCATAAGCTGTTCTTTTCTTGATGTGCGATTGTACAACGAAATGGTCAACCAGCGGTGCCATGACATTCATAAACAGAATCGCGAGCATTGCACCTTCAGGATAAGCCGGGTTAGCCACTCGGATTAGAACCGTCAGGGCACCGATCAGGAATCCGTAGATTATTTTACCTGTATTGGTTGCCGCGCAAGAAACGGGATCGGTGGCCATAAAGACGATGCCGAACAGGAAGCCGCCCATAACCAAATGGTAGACAAACGGCAGGGCCGCAAAGGCATTATC
>JAUUYK010000118.1 GCA_030588285.1 Kiritimatiellales bacterium | reverse complement strand
TGGAACTGGCTGAATATGAAATGCCGGGGCTGATGGCGCTACGTGAAAAATACGGGCAGGAAAAACCACTTAAGGGCGCGCGTATTACGGGATCGCTCCATATGACGATCCAGACGGCGATGCTGATTGAAACGCTGCAGGTCCTCGGTGCTACAGTGCGCTGGGCAAGCTGTAATATTTTTTCCACGCAGGACCATGCGGCGGCGGCGATTGCCGAAACGGGCACGCCGGTTTTTGCGGTTAAAGGGGAGTCGTTAAAAGAATATTGGGAATATACCGATAAAATTTTGGACTGGGGAAATGGCAAGGGACCGAATGTGATTCTCGATGATGGCGGCGATGCCACTATGTTTGTCCAGCTCGGTGTAAAGGCGGAAAAAGATCCCTCATTTTTGGATGACCAACCGGAGAGCGAAGAAGAGGGCGTGCTCTATGCCCAGCTCAAAATAGCGTTGAAGAAAGATCCAAAACGTTTCTCGCGCATTGCCAAAGATATTCTGGGGGTCTCCGAAGAAACCACCACCGGCGTGCACCGCCTGTATCAGCTGGCCGCCAAGGGCGAGTTGCTGTTCCCCGCATTTAATGTGAACGACTCGGTAACGAAATCGAAGTTCGATAATCTCTATGGCTGTCGTCATTCGCTCGTCGATAGTATTATGCGGGCAACCGATGTTATGCTTTCGGGTAAAGTTGCGGTAGTGGCTGGATATGGCGATGTCGGTAAGGGCTGCGCGCAGTCGCTTGTGGGACAGGGTGCTCGGGTGATTGTAACCGAAATCGATCCGATCTGCGCATTGCAGGCGGCGATGGAAGGCTATGAAGTGCTGAATATGGACGATGCCTGTAAAATCGGCGATGTGTTTGTAACCACCACGGGTAATTGCGAGGTGATTACCGAACTCCATATGAAGAAGATGAAGGATATGGCGATCGTTTGTAATATCGGCCACTTCGATTCTGAAATTCAGGTCGAGAAGATGAAAAAATATACGTGGACCAATATTAAGCCGCAGGTCGATAAAATCACGATGCCCGATGGCAATAGCATTATCCTGCTGGCAGAAGGTCGTCTGGTGAACCTAGGGTGCGCAACGGGTCATCCAAGTTTTGTGATGAGCAACAGTTTTACGAATCAGGTGTTGGCGCAGATGGAGCTCTATTGCAACCCCGGAAAATACCCGATCGATGTATACACGCTGCCAAAAATTCTGGATGAAGAAGTGGCGCGGTTACACCTTGAAAAAGTCGGTGTGAAGCTGGATACGCTAACGGATAAGCAGGCGAAGTATCTGGGCATTTCTCAGAACGGACCGTTCAAACCGGATCATTATCGGTACTAAAATTTCCACTGTGTGGAAAAAAGAGAAGGGCGGCTTTTGGGCCGCCCTTTTCATCTTTAAACGGGACGTGAATTAGTCCAGTTCTGTAACGTCGACCCACCTGCGCTCTTTCCAACTCTGCATGCCGAGCTCAGCGAGTTGTACACCTTTTGCGCCTTCCATGAGGGAGTAGTTCCACTCCTCATCCAAGACGACGTGTTTGATGAACATTTCCCACTGAATTTTGAATGCGTTGTCGTATTCAATGTTGTTGGGAACATCTTCCCAGCCACCGAGGAAATCGATGGGCTGTTTGATGTCGGGATTCCACACGGGTTTAGGGGTGTTGGCTGCGCTCTGGGTTTTTACTTCGCGCAGGCCAGCAACCGCCGAGCCCTTTACGCCATCGACATGAACCGTCAGCAGATCGTCGCGACGCACGCGGGTGCACCATGAGCTGTTGAACTGAACCATGGTTCCGTCTTCGAGCAGGAACATGGCATAGGCCGAATCGTCGGCGGTGCAGTCAAAATCAGTTCCGTCTTCTTTGCGGCGCTTGGGGAGATCGATTGCGCCGTGAGCGACGAGACTTTTGATGGGGCCGAATACGTTGTCGATCACATAGCGCCAGTGGCAGAACATATCAATCATCATGCCGCCCCCATCTTCATTACGATAGTTCCAGCTGGGGCGCTGGGCCGGTTGGTCGTAGTCGAGTCCCGTGAAGACCCAGTAGCCGAAGTCGCCTTTAACGGAAAGAATTTTCCCGAAGAAACCTTGCTCCTTGAGCATTTTAATCTTACGGAAGCCGGGGAGCCAGAGCTTGTCTTGCACCACGCCATTTTTAAGGCCGGCGGCATCGACGAGTTTGGCGAGGCGTACGGCTTCAACCGCTTCAACGGCGGTCGGTTTTTCGCAGTAGATGGCTTTTCCCGCTTTTACCGCTTTTTCAATGAATCCTGCTCGCTGCAAGGTGCCGGAGGCATCGAAGAAGATTTCGTATTCACCATATTTACCATCGAGTGCGCCTTGCACATCGGTGGTGTATTTGAAGGCTTCGCCGCGAGATTCATGGCCGTATTTTTCGGCGAGTTCTTTTAGGGCGTAGTCGCGACGGCCAGTGAGAATGGGGTCGGGCATGATGATGAGATCGTTGCCGACTTTTATGCCCCCTTGTTTGATGATTTCTGCAATGGAGCGTGCGAGGTGCTGGTTGGTTCCCATGCGCCCGGTCACGCCGTTCATGATGATGCCTATTCTTTTGGTTTCCATAGTGGATCTCCGTTGAGTTGTTTGAGACAAAGTTAGCAAATTGAAGGGCCGACTTTTTTATCTTTTAGACGTTCGCCTTTCGGTAAAGCCGTTAAATAATGATCGGTCCGTTTTCGGGCATTTCGGTGCATTGGGGCTGCGCGCCTTCGGGCAGAGCGGGTACATCGATCCCGGCCTTGGGGAGGGTGCCGGCAAGCTCTTCGCGCCAGTGGGCAACATCGCCGGCGGGGCCATAGCAATAGACGAAGTGAGCGGGTTCGTCGCCGATGTTAGTCATCTGGTGAAAAACAGTGGGGGGAATCTGCACGATCTGGCCGGCGGTCATTTCGGTGCGCTCTTCGCCGAGACACATTTCTATTTTTCCAGAAATAACGAAGTAGATCTCTTCGGATTCTTGATTGTGCCATGGAACCTGTCCGCCATTAGGTTCCAACGTGACATAGCCCATGCAAAAGTTTTCGCATTGCACTGGCGACATGCCACCTACGAGATTTTGGGTGAGTCGTTTGGCCGGATAGGTGCGGCCTTTGATTTCGTTAAGGTCTCCAATGATCATAGTATTCTCCTGGGTATTTATGGTCTAAAAATCCGAGCGTCTGATGGTCGGGGGAATTAAGGGTACGATTGCTGACGTTGGGTCGCTGTAATGCGACTATAAATAGAAGGTTAGGTAGGGGTCGTTTTTTGCGAGGCGTTGGATGTATAGCGCGGCTTCGCGTGCGTGGTAGTCGCCCCACATGCTGGATTCGCCGCAGGGCACACTTTGGCCTTCTGGAATATGGTCCCATCCGTTGGGACGGTGATAGACGGAGTGCAGGATGAGGCCTTGATGGCTTTCGTCGAGACTGAGGTATTGATCGCTCATCAGGGTCTTCATCACGGTCAGGCCGGCTTGAGTATATTTTTCATCGCCGAGGTAGTGCCCAAGACGCAGGAGCCCTTGCGCGCCAATCGCGGCGGCGGAGGAATCGACGGGCTCTGCGCGATTGAAGGGGTCGGATGCGCGGTCATACACATCGTCGCCGAGTTGATGGGTGTTAAGCGCTCCGGTGTCCCAGTATGGGATGCCGTCGGTAGCGGTGTTTTCAATGTAGAAGTCGCAGGTTGCTTTCGCCATTTTAAGCAGGAAGGCTTCGATGGATTCGCGCCCGCCGAGGGGGGTGAGTTCGGCATCGCTGATGGTGGAAAGGAATTCGAGCAGTTCCGGTGCGCCGAGCATAATCCAGGCAAGTCCGCGGGTCCAGGTGGTGAAGGGCGAGAAGCCTTGCTGCGAGTTGGGACAGCGGTAGTTTCCGTCGTTCAGGTTAAAAATACTTTCGTGGGCGGTACGGCCGCGGAGGTCGTAGTAGTCGCGGCCTTCGCCATAGTATACCGCGAAATCGGCGGTGGTTTTGGCATGCTGAACCAGACGCTGGAGTAGGCTGATATTGGTGTCATTTTCTCCCATAAAGGAGTGGCCGAGCTGGTGCGATACGGCGAGAGCCCGCAGCGAACGGATGGTGTCGGCAAAGAGAGAATGCGGTCCGTTGAACGAATAGATATATCCGCCGGAGGGCAGATCGGTCCAACGGCGAGCTTGCACGGAGCCGGATGTTTTTAATGCCATTTCATAGAACTTACGCTCCCACTCGTTTTCTGGAATACGGCCTTCAGCCATTAGGCGAAGTAAATTACCGTAGGTACTGACATTATTAAAGCCGTGGTCGTGCACGCCAAAATGGCTGACGTGCGGCGCCATTTTTTCGACCGTGTTCTTTTTGCCCATCTCCAAAAACTGGGCATCGTTGGTGGCGTCGAACTGAAGAATTTCAGAACCATATTGAAAGCCCTGTGTCCACTCTGTCCAGCCACGGGTGGTGTAGTTCCCTTCAACGGTAAAAACAGGAGATCCTTTGGCAATATTGTAGTTTGCGTTCAAATCGCTTATTTTTTGTCCCGAGACTGCCCAGAATCGGTCAATATCAGGGCTTAGGTCATGTGCTGTGATTGTTTTATTAATGTTCATTAAATTCTCCTCTAATAAATTGAGCGTATAATTATATTGCTGAAGAAATATGTCAAGGCTGTAT
>JAUUYK010000078.1 GCA_030588285.1 Kiritimatiellales bacterium | reverse complement strand
GCGCCACTCCTACACAGCTACGAAATCTAAGACCTCGCCCTACGCTACCTCGAAGCCAACGGCAAAGACCTCGCCAACTCCACCGTCATGATCCTCGGTGCTGGAATGATCGGCAAAGGCCTCGTGAAAGACAGCCTTCCGAAAGTGGGCAAAATCATCTGGTGCTATCACGTTAACCGCCCCGAAACCGCCGAAAATTGGACCGGAAAAGTCGACCTCTGCACCTTCAACGACATGAAAGAGCGCATCACCGATGCCGACATCATCATCAGCGCAACCGAATCCCCCGGCCATCTACTGCACAGCGCCCATGCGCCGTTCTTCAACCAAGAACGGCCCGTTATGCTGCTCGACCTCGGCATGCCGCGCAACATCGACCCCGAACTCGACAACCTTTCCGGCGACAGCACCGTCGTCGATCTCGACGGCCTAAAATATTGGTATCGGCGCGAACTCACCGATATGAACGGCATACTCACCCGCTGCCGCAGCGTCGTTACCGAACATCAGGATCTTTATAAAAAGATCACCAACAGTTTTCAAAGCGGGAACGCGGCCGAGTAGTTGCCAGGGCACCCCATCACCAGCTTTTAATGAAGTGGTTGGTATTGCAGGGAGTGCTCAGCTGGCTGAGGCCGATGGAGTAGATCGCGACCTTTCGACGAATCGTTTGGCCTTCAAATACAATCTGGCCGTCATAGTCGCTATCCAGCGCAATAAGGTATTGCACGCCCCACGGATCAAGGAAGGTGCCGGGCAAGGCGGAAGAATCCCGCCGTTGGGCCTCTAGAAAAATCATTTCCGTCGGGTTCAGGGCTAGATCCTCGGCGGTTAAAATAGCCAGAGTATCCAAGCTGGTGTTTTCATCGAAGGCGAGGTCGGAGTGGCCTTGCTGATCATTGGCGACCGGGAGTTTCCCATATTTATTCACGTAGGCTTTCACCGCGGTTTCGATTGATTTCATTTCGACGAGGGCCTGCGCTTTTTTTGCACTAACGCGGGCGGTGCGTAGCCCTTTCGAGCTGAGTGTAATGAGAATCGCGAGAATGGCGATCACGACCAGGAGCTCGACGAGTGTAAATCCGTGTGTTTTCATTTGTTACTGCCCCTCATTTTTCTGCCCGATATGGTCCTTTTCGCCGGCGCGTTGCCCCTCGGACCAAATGCGGTAGAAGAATCGATTGGTGCAACTATATTGATAGGGATTCCCCCAGGGATCGCGCAATTCGACCCCTTCCACGGCATGGGTTATAAAAGCGAGGTTCGGCAGATTTTCGGCCTTGTTCGATTTTGGATATCGCCCGAATTCCACGCGATATTCTTCGAGGGCCGCCCGGATAATTTCAAGTTCGGCTTTGGCACGGGTTTCTTTGGTTTGGCGACGGGCAAGGTTATACCCCTTGGTGCCGAGCCCGGAAAGAATCGCGATGATGGCCATTACGGCGAGGAGTTCGAGTAGGGTGAACCCTCTTTTTTTCCGCCGCACGGCCCCTCTCCAATCGTTAGATTTTCTAGCGAACAATGCCCTTTTCGGACGCTCGGCAAAATTGAAGCAGGTTTTTGATTTCGGCCGTTTGCTCCAGTTCGCTTTCGATTTTTTCAAGGCCCTCCGCCACGGGGCCATCCTGACGATAGAGAATCCGGTAAGCCTCTTTCATGACTTTACGCCCGGCTTCATCGATCCCCCGGCGCTCCATGCCGACTTTATTAAACCCACGAACGGCCAACGGATCACCATGCCCTATCATATAGGGTGGAAGGTCTTTCGTAATTTTCGACATAGCACCAACAAAGGCCATGCGGCCGATGCGAAGGAATTGCACCACGCCAACAGCCCCTTCGATAATGGCCATATCTTCGATCGTGACGTGGCCCGCAATTTGGCAGGCATTGGCAATAATAACGTGATCGCCAACGTGACAGCAATGTGCGATATGTGCATAGGCCATGATTAGGCAATGACTACCGAGCGTGGTAAAATCGCCATCGTTGGTGGCGGAATTGATGGTGACATATTCACGGATCGTGTTGTTGTCGCCAATTTTAACGCCGGGATTTCCGCCCGAAAATTTTAGATCCTGCGTTCGTCCGCCCAAAACAGCGAAGGAAGAGATCCGGTTGTTTTCGCCGATCGTTGTATTGCCATCGATAACGACGTGCGAGATGAGCTCGGTGCCGCTCCCGATTACAACTTGAGCACCGACCGTGCAATAGGGGCCGATGGTTGCTCCGTCGGAAATCTGCGCACCGTCGGCGATGATCGCTGTTGCATGTATATTGCTCATAGCGCTACGTCGCATATCCAAAGGTAAGATCCGCTTCGCTAACGACCACGCCGTCCACATAGGCTTTACCCGAAACCGTGGCCATGCGTGAACGCAGCCGGGTGACTTCAATCACGAGGCGCATCTGATCGCCGGGGATTACCATTTTACGAAATTTAACTTTGTTCATCGACATAAAGTAGGCCGTTTTTCCTTCGTTCCCAGGGCGCGAGTTGAGCAAAACCCCAGCAACCTGAGCCATCGATTCGAGCTGAAGAACGCCCGGCATTACGGGGTTATCGGGAAAGTGGCCTTGAAAAAATTGTTCATTGAACGTCAGGTTCTTAAGTCCAACGATATGCCCCGCTTCGACATCCATCTCAAGAATGCGATCCACCAGCATAAAAGGAAAACGATGGGGCAGAATTTTTAAAATTTCATTGGCTTGGATAATTTCGGACATACATCTACTCCGTTACTGGGTTTAAAAAGTTGGGAAAAATTAGGCGTTTCTTTTCGATTTTTCAATGCTTTTCTTTGTGGCGACTAACTTAGGCAGGTGGCACATGAAAATACTTCGTTTGAAAAACTCCCGCGCCCGGCCTGATCAGCGGGATCGAGAAGCATCTTATTTTCGCGGGGGCGGTTCTTTTCCCAACTCCGCGAGGACTACTTTAAGGTCTTCCCACGCATCTTTCTTCTTGGTGGGATCGCGAAGGAGATACGACGGGTGAAATGTAGGCATCAATTTAATGCCTTCATGTTCCTGCCAAACCCCGCGCATTTTTGAAATCCCGCTCGGCCGCCCGAGCAAAGCCTCGACAGCTGTTCCTCCTAGCCCCACCAGCACCTTCGGGCGAATCAGGCCAATTTGTTGCTGTAAATACGGAAGGCACAACGCAATCTCCTCACGCTGCGGTTTTCGATTGCCCGGTGGCCGGCATTTCACCACGTTCGTAATATACACATCGTCCCGTTGGTAGCCCATGGCTTCGATCATTTTATCGAGCAATTTACCCGCCTTACCAACCGATGGCCGACCGAGTGCATCTTCCTCCACCCCCGGCCCCTCGCCCACGAACATGATATCCGGCGCATCCGAATTGCCTTCGCCGGGCACCGTATTCACGCGCGCCTTGCATAATTCGCAATTCGTGCATTTAGAAATGTAGGTCGCAATTTTTTCTAACGATTGGAAATCGGCAGGAATCGGTGTTGCCTCAACAGCAACTTCTTCGGCAACTTCCGGTTCCGGCTCTTTTGTGAGCGCATCCAGCACGGCACGATCGACCTCCATCCGCAGGACCCCTTCGTCGCGTTGGTATTCCAGATATTTTTCAAGATCTTCGATCAGGCCAAGGTAGGTCGTTTCTTCCATTATCCATTCCGTAATTGTTCTAAAAATTGGCGCATATCATCAAATAATGGGGCTTCGAAAGAAAGCCTTTTCCCGGAGGTTGGATGCGTGAATGCCAGCTTTGCCGCATGCAACATCTGCCGTTCTGCTTTGATTGGAAGTTTATTTTTGCGGGCGCGGCCATAGACCTTATCGCCCACGACAGGATGTTTTAAATACAGCAGGTGCACGCGAATCTGGTGCGTGCGTCCCGTTTCAATATTCACCTGAACCAACGCCACCTCGGCAAATTGCTCCAGGGTTTTTAGGTTTGAAATTGCGGTTCGGCCGCCCTCTTCCAGCACCGCCTGTTTTTTCCGATGGACCGGATGCCGGCCGATTTGCGGTTCAATTCGCGCGCGTTTCGGGGGGGTGCCCCAGGCAAATACCAAGTATTCCTTCTCTGTTTCTCGATCCTTAAACTGGCGCTGTAATTCAAGGGTTGCGGCCTCTGTTTTGGCCACCACCATCACCCCGCTGGTATCTTTATCGAGCCGATGCACCAGCCCCCCCCGTTCCAATGTTTTAAACGCCGGATCGTGGAAAAGTAGCGCATTGACGAGGGTTCCGGTTTCGTTACCAACGGCGGGATGCACCACCAATCCCGGCGGTTTATTAAGCACCAGTACGGCCTCGTCTTCAAAAAGGATCGTTAACGGAATATCCTCCGGCAACGTTTCCGTCGAGGGTTCCTCTGGAATGGTCCATTCCAGCAGATCGTCGTCTTTTAATTTTTGATTGGGTTTGGTCCCCGATCCATTCAACGTGACAAGGCCCTTTTGAATTAACGCTTTCCACTGCGATCTCGATAGCTCCGGCATCATCATGGCCAAGAAGGCGTCGAGCCGCCGGCCGACCTGTGTGCTATCGATGCTTAAAGATTGGTTCGTTTCGTCCATCCCGTCCCTCTATCCTTTTCGTTGCAATAGCGCCGCAAAAGCACCATCGGTATTGGATTTGGGCGGAAATGCTTTTTTGGTTTCGACGAGCTCAAAATCGGAATGCTCTGAAATCCAGCGAGCAATGAGCTCTTCATTTTCTTCCGGTTCAAGACTGCAGGTGCTGTAAACGATCCGCCCTTTTTCCGTTACCATTTCGGCGGCGGCATTTAAAATTTCGCGTTGCAACTTGGTGATCGTACCGAGGCGATCTCCATCGACCCGCCAGCGCGCATCGGCCCGGCGGCGGAGCACACCGGTATTAAGGCAGGGAACATCGAGCAAAATCGCATCAAATTTACGCGAGCCAAGTGCTTTTTGTGGCCGGCGGGCATCGCCCTGCACCAGCTCAATCCAGTCGAGTTTGAGCCGCTTTTGATTGTCTTTTAGAACATCGATTCGATCGGCATGCAGATCCATGGCAACGAGTTCGCCCTGGCCCTTCATGCGGCCAGCGATCATCGCCATTTTCCCACCGGGGGCGGCGCAGGCATCGAGTATGCTTTCGCCCGGGCGCGGGGCGAGCAAGTCGACCGAGAGCGAGGTGGCAGGATCCTGAATCGTGAACCAGCCTTTTTCATAGCCGGGAACTTTCCACACCGCTTTTCCGCGCGGGAGGGTTAGAAAAATTTCGCTTTCGCTAAAGGGGTGTTTTTCCGTTTCGATCCCGGCTTCGCGCAGGGTATCCAAAAAGGGGGCGACCTCGACCGCGGATTGCTCCACGCGCAGGAAGGTTTTGGGCGGGGTATTATCCCATTCGGCCAGTTTAACGGCATCGTCAGATCCGTAGGTTTGCGTCCAGCGTTCCATCAAAAACTGGGGATGCGACAGGCGCACATAGGCGGGCTGTTTTTCTAAAGCGCGGAAGACCTGATCGCCTTCTCGCTGAGCGCGGCGGAGTACGGCATTAATCATTTTTGCATTTCCAGGCCCGCCGGGGCGGCCTTTCGCGGCATCGACCGTTTCACTGATCGCGGCATATTCTTCGACGTTATTCATGAAGAGCAGTTGATATAAGCCCACG
>JAUUYK010000103.1 GCA_030588285.1 Kiritimatiellales bacterium | reverse complement strand
GCAGCGCCGGTGCGGGCGGCGTTTTATCCCAGTCGAGCGTTTCGAGATAGTCGCGGACAAATTGTTTGTCGAACGAGAAGGGGGATGAGCCGGGCTTGTAGGAGTCCGCGGGCCAGAAGCGCGAGCTGTCGGGTGTGAGCACTTCATCGATCAAGGTGAGCTCCCCGTCGACCATGCCAAATTCAAATTTGGTGTCGGCAATAATGATGCCCTTGGTCAGCGCAAAGTCGGCGGCGGTTTTGTAGAGGTTCAGGCTGACTTCTTTGAGCTTTTCACTGAGCTCGTCGCCAACGATCTTTTTCATTTCATCGAAGGAAATGTTTTCGTCGTGACCTTCATCGGCTTTGGTGGATGGTGTGAAGAGCGGTTCGTCGAGTTTTCCGGCCATTTCGTAGCCGTCACGCAAGGGCATTCCGCCGATGGTTCCGGACTGTTGGTATTCCTTCCAGCCGGAGCCGATCAGGTAGCCGCGTACGATGCATTCAACGGGGAGTAACTCGGCTTTCTTCACGAGCATGGACCGGCCTTCGAGTAGTTCAGCATGTTCTTGGAGTTCTGGGGGGAAATCTTTCACGTCGGTGGAAATCATGTGGTTTTTAACCACGTCGCCGGTGCGGTCGAACCAGAATTTTGAAATCATATTCAAGACGCGCCCTTTATCGGGGATTCCGTTGGGCATGATGCAGTCGAATGCTGAAATCCGGTCGGAAGCGACAAAGAGGTATTGGTTGCCAAGGTCATAGACCTCACGAACCTTGCCGGTCTTAAATTTCTCAATGCCTGGAAGTTCGATTAATATAGCTGCTTCGGTCATTTTTATCTCCTAAAAGTTAACAATCTAAAAATCGGAGGCACTTTACGAATCCAACCCATCGGGCGCAACCCAAATGCGAAACGGGTAGTCTTTTTGAGGGGGGATTTAAAATAGGTAATACAGGTTTGGAGAGTTATAGGGTCATGCGTATGATGCTTCCAATTGACAAAGAGATTTTATGATTGATCTACATACACATTCTATTTATTCAGACGGCACCAATACCCCGGAGGAGCTCGTGGCTCTGGCGCAAAAACGCAATTTAACGGCCTTGGCTCTGACCGATCACGATACGGTTGGTGGCGTTGCATCGTTGCTCCGTGCTGCTCAAGGCACGTCCATTGAGGCTATTCCGGGGATTGAACTCAGTGCGGAATGCGCGCGGGGAACGATGCATATTTTGGGCTACTTCATTGATCCTACATCTCCCGTTTTGCTGGAAAAAATAAAAAAAATTCAAGATGGACGCCACGACCGAAACCTTGAAATCCTGAAAAAACTAAATAAACTCGGTTACATCGTTACCTGGAGTGATGTGGAAAAACAGGCGGGCAAGGGAGTTATTGGCCGGCCCCATTTTGCACAGGCTCTGGTGGATCGTGGTCACGTGAAAACCATGAAATCGGCTTTTGACCTGTTGCTCGCGAAGGGACGAAAGGCCTACGCCGATCGCTACCACTTTACTGCGAGCCAGTGCATCGATTTAATTCGACAAGCCGGTGGAGTCGCGGTGCTGGCTCATCCGGCCACGTTATTTTTGCCCGACGATCAGCTTAGAGGAACTCTGATGGGGCTGAAAGAGAGCGGCCTCGGGGGAGTTGAGGTCTATTGCTCGGCGTATAAGGAACAACACATTCAAAAATATATGGAATGGGCGGAAAAGTTGGATCTGATTTGTACCGGCGGAACCGACTTTCATGGAAAGAATACCCCCGATTTGCAAGTAGGAATTGGGTTCGGAAAATTATCTATTCCCGACGAAATTGTTGACCAACTTAAACGTGCCGTTAAATAATTTTCTTCACCCGATAATCTATTCTTTATCCGGCTGATATTTATCGTCGCCGACGTCGGCTTTTCCCCCGCGTGCGGGATTTCCCGGTTTTAAGATCGGGTTGCATGCGCGGTTTACGATTACGCTTTTTAGGAAGGGCAACCTGATTGGCCAAAACAAAGTCGACGAACCCGCGCGCAATATCCACCTTGGAAAGCATCACTTCTATCGTTTCGCCGATGGTATATTTCACTTTCCCGCCACGGGTACACACCTGCGTTAAATCGTCGTTAGCCACGAGCCAGTCGGAGGAGATCGATGCAAATGTGACCATCCCGCGCTGGAGAGAGTCAGGCAGTTCGACAATCATGCCCTTTCCTTTAATAGAAACAATATAGCCTTTAAAACGAGTATTTTGAGATGCCGTTAAAATCTCACTGTAATATTCCATACGTTTCTTTTCGGTGCTTTTTCTAGATAAATCATCGGCCTTTTTTTCGGTTTCGTTGCAGTGTTTGGCCATCTCGGCGATTTTATCTACAGAGAGGGGAAGATGTTTTCCCAGTTCAATCGCCTTCAGCATGCGGTGAACAAGAAGGTCTGGATACCGGCGGATCGGGGAAGTGAAATGGGTGTAGTCATCAAAGGCCAAACCAAAATGACCAATCTGAGTGGATGAATATTCCGCGCGTTTAAAATTACGAAGGATCGCGAGGTTTGCGGTGTATTCCACCGGCGTTCGCTCGGCCAGTTTAATGGCCTGATTAATTTCCTGTCGCGTTTGGGGTAGGGCGGCAATGCCGAGCGCTTGAAGTTCCATCCCCATCGCGGCCCACTGCTCGGGGTCGGGCTCTGCATGAATCCGGTAAATGGCCGGCTTTTCCGCTTTCATGAAAATCTCAGCCACAGCCCGATTGGCCAGTAGCATGCAATCTTCGATCAATCCATACGCCTTTCTTGACTCAGACCGAGGCATCATTTTTTCAACCTTACCGCGGGCATTTAGTTTGATTTCGATCTCCGGCGTATTAATTTCGATCGATCCGTTTTCTACTCGGTTCGTTCTTATTTTCTGAACAAGCGGCCAGAGATTGTTCAACCGTTGGAGAATGAAATCAGGGATTTCATGACCCGTTTTCTCGTCGATAAATTTTTGAACCTGCGAATAGGTAAGCCGTGCCTTGGAATGAATAACCGATGGGAAACTTTCGTAGCCGAGCATTTTCCCCGATGGACTAATATGCAGTTCTAGCGTATGCGTGAGATGATCGTTGTTGGGATTTAAACTACAGACCTTCGTTGTGAGTTCTTTCGGGAGCATCATAATTGCACGGTCGACCAAATAAATGCTGTTGCCGCGTTCAAAGGCTTCTTGATCAATCAGGGTGCCCGGTTTGACATAGGTCGAGACATCGGCAATGTGCACACCAAGCAACCAGCCCCCGTCCGGGTGCGGCTCCAACGAAATCGCATCGTCGTAATCTTTCGCGGTTTCGGGATCGATGGTAAACGTGACGGCCTCGCGTAAATCGCGCCGCCCCTTTAATCGTTCGGGCGTAACTTCGCCGGAGAGGGCATTCGCTTCGGCAATAACTTCTGCAGGGAAGGTTTCTCGAATGCCGGCATCGCGCAGGAGGCTGTCAATATCAACACCGGGTTGTGAACGTTCGCCGAGGTCTTCAATAATGGACCCGGTCAGGGGCTTAAACGGATCGATCCAATCGTTCAGTTTTACAATCACTTTATGGTTCTCAGAAAAGGCTTTGGCATTTTCAATTCGGATGTCCTGCTGGAATCCGACCGCATCAGGAGTGACCACCGAATGATAGGGCAGGTGTTTGAGCAGTCCGACAAACTCCATGGATGCACGTTCCAAAACTTTTACCACGCGCCCTTCGGCGCGCAACTCGGTTTGTCCGCGGCGTTCCCTCCGTTGTGCGGCATATTCAGAATGGAACACTTCGATTGAAACGGTGTCATTGGGCAAGGCAACTCCGGTATTCCGGTCGGAAATATAAATCTCTGATTCATCCGCTTTGGTTGGAATGAAAATGGCGCCACCTTTAGCCATCATTCGAATCACACCCTCGGAATAGTTTCCAACCTCCGGAAGTCCCCAACGATTTTTCCGAAGTCGGGAGATTTTTCCCGCTTCCTCTAATTTATATAGATCATGTCGAAAGGTTACCCGGCTACCTTTGCTGGTCACATGCAGGGCATTTGCAAGTTCATGCTGTTTCATGGGGCGGTACCCGGCGGCGGCTATAAATTGAAGAATTTGAGTATCGAAGCTCATGGAGTGTTCCTTTAATGTAAAAACATGAAAATCATTTTTGTCAGTAGCGAGATCGTACCATTCGCATCAACAGGCGGTCTAGGAGATGTTTGCGCGTCTTTGCCAAAGGCCTTGACCAAACAGGGGGTTGAAGTCATCCGAATGATTCCCCTGTATCAGAATATTGATCGCGAAAAATACGGGTTAAAAAAGTGTGCTATCGAATTTAATATTCCGTTAGGTCACATGTGGTATTACGGCACCGTTTGGATGCAAGTTCACGAAGGCGTCACCACCTACTTTATTCATAGCGAAGAGTTTTTTGAGCGGAAGGGTCTCTACGGAACTACCGAGCATGGCTATGCCGACAACTTCGAGCGATTTCTATTTTTTCAAAAAGCGGTTGTTAAATTGATCGACGACTGGAATCTCCAGCCCGACCTAGTTCACTGTAATGACTGGCAGGCCGGATTGGTGCCCATGTTGCTACGGTATGGAATCGACGGAAATTATCGTAATGGCCAGGAAAAAACATTGATGACCATTCATAACTTGGCGCATCAAGGATGGGCTCCGGAGGAACGGTTTTATATGACGCAACTCCCCGATCATTGCTACACCATGCATACGCTTGAATTCTATGGAGAGATCAATGCACTTAAGGGGGGCATCGTTGGCGCAACCGCCATAAATACCGTCAGTCCGACGTATGCCGAGGAGATTAAAACGGAGCAATTTGGCTGTCGTTTAAACGAAGTTTTGCATCATCGTCGCGCCGTGCTGTCCGGCCTTCTTAACGGAATCGACTACACCCGTTGGGATCCCGCGTTTGATCAATATCTGGCTACCAATTATACGG
>JAUUYK010000139.1 GCA_030588285.1 Kiritimatiellales bacterium | reverse complement strand
ATGCTGATGAACCAAAACCTCATCCTCAGCCTCTTCACCTTCTATTCGCCCTCCGACAACGACGCCTACTTCCGCCCCGCCATCACCTACAAAATCTCCGACTACTGGATGGTTACCGGAAACGCCAATCTCTTCATTGGCGAAAATGACCACACCTTCTTCGGCCAATTCAAATACAACTCCAACCTCAACCTCGGTGTCCGCGTCAGCTTCTAAGATTTATCCCTTAAAGCCAGCTCGATCCGCTAACGAGGTCTGCTTCCATCCACGCTGCAATCGAATAAACTTCACCTTATTTGCCAGATCCAAAGCAATACCCTCGGGATCAATCAAACTAAATCTCTCTTCCATAGTGATAATGTAGTGGCGGGAGGAGTTTGTAGCGCGGGGGATTCGCTCTACTTAAGCAAAATCGAAAAACTCGGCCGCTGCCGTTTCAATGGCCTCATAATTTTCGGGGACAAAATGGTGCGCCTGAATTCCCGCCGCACGGGCCGTTTCAACATTATCCAAAAGGTCATCAATAAAAAAGCAGTCCTCGCCATCAACTTCGAGGCGTTCGAGTACCATTTTATAAATGGTCGAATCGGGTTTTTGCACCCCGAGTTGATACGACATAAATAACCCCGTCATATCATCGAAAAATCCGTTCCAATTTCGTTCGATTGCATCAACGTGATACTGCGCAATATTACTCAGCGTATAAATTTTAGTGCCGGTTTCCACGGCTTTTTTTAACAAGCCCCGTCCACTTTCATTACTCGTGAAAATGGTCTGCCAAACCTTAACCAGATCGTCAACTTCCCACGACAAGCCCTTGGATTCGTTCAAATACGCCACATACTCCGTCGCCGTGATCTGGCCTTTTTCAACCCGATCATACCATTGCTGATCGAGCTCGGAATGCCCTTCCAGCGGACGGCCCGACCCATCGGAATAGGCTTGTAATAGCAACTTGAAATCAAAATTTGTCAGGACATTTCCGATATCAAAGAGAAAATATTTCATACGTCTAGCCGCCTTTATCGTCTACTTCGGTGCATCTGTGATTAAAACTTTTCGTCGACGCCGAGATACCGCCATTGACCATCGGGGAGATTGCCCAGAACAACTTTACCAATGCGAATGCGCTTGAGCCCCACCACATTCAACCCAACCAACTCGCACATCCGGCGAATTTGCCGCTTCTTGCCTTCGCATAGAACAAAACGAAGCTGGTCTTTATTTTGCCAGGTCACCTTCGCGGGTTTCAGTGCTTTTTCGTCCAGGCTGAGTCCGTGGTTTAAGAGCTTCAGCCCTTCGGCAGAAAGTTCGCCGGTTACCCGCACGAGGTATTCTTTATCCACATCGGTATCCTCGCCGATAACCCGCCGAGCCACTCGGCCATCCTGCGTAAGGATCAGCAAGCCGTTGGAATCGATATCCAGCCGACCGGCAGGAGCCAGCCCGCGGATCATGCCATGATGAAAGGTCTTTCTCGTGCGATCCTCTGTCCACTGGTTTTCCCGCGTGAGCAGGTCGGAAGCGGGACGATGCCCATCTTCGGGCTGTGCGGAGACATAGCCAATGGTTTTATTAATCAGGAACGTGGCCTGAGCATCGCGGCGTTTAAGTCCGGCTTCGGCTAATTCAATTTTCTGGTCGGGGAAAATTTTACTGCCCAACTCCGAGATAACCTCACCGTCGACCAACACGAGCCCACGTTCAATATAGCGATCGGCCTCGCGACGGGAACACATGCCCCGCGATGCCATAAGTTTTGATATTCGTTGTTTTTCCATAGCCGCGGATAATAACCACCAAGGCTCGAAGTTCACGAAGGAAGTGGTTTTAAATTTTCCGCCCTCATCAGAGCGGCCCTTATTTTTTCCAAAAACTAGGGAGCAGGAGAATCAGCACGGTATAGAGTTCCAGCCGGCCGAGCAGCATGAAGAAGGTTAAAATGGCATGCCCTACCGGCGAAATGTCGCCGTAGTTTTGCGTCACCCCAATGGCATTCAGCCCCGGTCCAATATTGCCTAGCGTGGCAATTACCGACGTAACGGCCGTCACAATATCGGGCGTGAAAAAGGTCATGACAACCGAGCCAATGCCCACAATCAGCACGAAGATGGCGAAGAAGGCCGCAATGTGCGAAACAATGGCTTGCTCGACCGATTTCCCGCCCATTTTCATTTGAATCACGGCGGAGGGGCGCATAAACATTTTCATCTCGCGCACGATCTTTTTAAACATAATGAATACTCGGACAATTTTCATCCCGCCGCCAGTTGAGCCCGCGCAACCGCCGATAAACATCAGCATCACCAGCAACAGCCGCGAGGCATCCGGCCACTGATTAAAGTCGGCGGTTCCGAATCCGGTGGTGGTCAAAATCGACACCGAATTAAACGCGGCATCGCGGAAACAACGTCCAATCGGGAGCGCACTGGTGGCCCAGACATTGAACGTTATAAAGAGCGTGGCGCAGAGGAGTAAAATGGAATAGAAGCGAAATTCTGCATCTTTAAAATAGCGCTGTGGTTTTCCCGTGAGCGCATAATAATGAAGTGAAAAGTTTGTTCCGGCCAAAAACATGAATACGATAATAATCGTATCAACAACGGCGCTATCAAAGGCCCCAACACTGGCCGAGCGCGTGGAAAATCCGCCGGTGGCCATGGTGCCGAAAGCATGGCAAAAGGAATCGAACCAATCCATGCCGCCGACAAATTTAAGTAGGAGCGCTTCAATCAGAGTGAGCAAGGCGTAGACGCCCCAGAGCAATTTTGCCGTGGTGGCAATCCGTGGCGTGAGGCGATCTTTCGATGGCCCCGGCATTTCAGCGCGATAGATCTGCATCCCGCCGACCCCAAGGAACGGCAGAATGGCAACGCATAGCACCAGCACCCCCATGCCGCCAAACCAATGGGTGAGGGCGCGCCAAAAATGGATGCTCCGCGGAATGGCTTCTAGATTGCTCAGGACCGAGGCCCCGGTGGTCGTAAATCCGGACATCGTTTCAAATATAGCCGAGGACGGATGCGAAATAACGCCCGAAAGAATGTAGGGCAACGAGCCAAAGAGCGTTGCGGAGATCCAGCCAAAAGTCACAATACCAAACCCATCGCGCCGCGAAAGATTGATGTCTCCATGCGTGATGACCCCAACCACCCCGGCACAAACAACGGCGAATAGACCGGAATAAATGAGGCTCAGCTGAATCTTGACCGGCTCATCATAGAGAAAAGAAATCCCGGCGCAGCCGAGGATCGCAATTCCGATCACCAGCGTCATATAGGAGACCAAATGGAATACCGCGCGTTTATTCATAGAAAAAACCTACATGAAAATAGAATGAATTTTCTTCACGGCATTCGGATGGCAGAAAACCAGCACCCGGTCGTCGGCCTGAAGCTGGAGACTGCCCGTGGCGGTCATCACCTCGCCATGGCGCATAACCGTGGCAATAATCGCCGTGCTGGGAATCTTAATGTCCTGAATCCGTTTTCCGTCGATTTTATGGTTTGCGGGAATAATCACATCGAGCAGTTCGCCCGGAAGATTATGCAGCAGCGAGGCGGCCCTCATTTTTTTCGATCGGAGCCAATGTAAGATGGCATTGGTGGTGGAGATATAGGGGCTCACCACACGGTTGACCAAATAGAGCTGCTCAACCACCGGAATAAAATCGGTCCGGGCGATTTGCGTGGCCGTAAAGGAAGCGCCCTTTTTCTGCGCCATCAGGCAGTTCATAATATTGCCTTCGTCATCGCCGGTCAGCGCCACAAATGCCGTACGGTCGTGCAGTCCTGATTCTTCGAGCGCACTTTCAGTAAGCGCATCGGCACGAAGAATCAGCGTTTTATTGAGTTCAGCGGAGCAGAAAAGGGCGCGTTTCTCGTCCTGTTCTAGCAGCACACAATCGACCTCATTTTCAATCGCCTTCGCCAACATCAAACCAAGGTCGCCGCCGCCCGCAATAATCACCCGTTCAAACGGTTCAATATCGGGGCAAACCCAGTTGAAAAAATTAGTCATATCGGGGCGTTGTCCAACCAGATAAACCAAATCATTTTTCTTAAAAATTGTATTCCCGTGCGGTACCACCAGCTCGTTAT
>JAUUYK010000060.1 GCA_030588285.1 Kiritimatiellales bacterium | reverse complement strand
GCGGAGCTCCGCCATAGCTGGAAGGATCAGCATGAGCGCGCATTTCTTTAAAAATTCCACGGGAAAAAAGATAGCCGATAATCCGGAGCGGATTTGCACGGAACATGGATTTGAGCCAGTTCGAAATCATACTCGCCACGGCTTCGCTGGTTTTCAAAACAATGTTTCCAACAAACCCATCGCATACCGCAACACTAACCTTGCTGCCATACAGGTCGCGACTTTCGACATTACCAATAAAGTTTAGGTTCGTTTTTTTCAACAAACCAAAGGTCTTCTTGGTGGTTTCATTTCCCTTAGCCGCTTCTTCACCAATACTCAAGAGACCCACGGAAGGGTTTTCGACCCCGAGGATTTCGCGAGAATAGATACTACCCATCACCGCATATTGCTGAATCATTTCAGGCGTGCTATCTGGATTTGCTCCCGCATCAAGCAGAACAAAGGGGTTTTTTGGAGTCGGCATAATCGTTGCAATGGCCGGGCGCGAAACACCTTTCAGCGTCCGCAGCTTAAGCGTGGCCCCCACAACAACAGCCCCCGTATTCCCCGCAGAAAAGAGCGCATCGGCCTTTCCATCCTTGACCAGCTCAAGTGCACGAGAAATGGAAGAATCTTTTTTCCGGCGTATCGCAATCGCCGGAGAATCCCCCATTTCAACAACTTCCGAAGCGTGGACAATTTCAATACACGAGGGTATTGCTTTTTTATATTTAGCCAGTTCAACCTTAATCCGTGCTTCATCGCCAACTAGAAAAAGTTTTTCTATTCCCTCAAGCTTTTCAGCCGCTTGAAGTGTGCCGGCAACGATTTCGGAAGGAGCGTAGTCGCCCCCCATCGCATCTATCGAGATACGCATCGGTCTAGTCTTCAGTAGCGACCGTCAACACTTGGCGTCCGTTGTAATAGCCACAACTAGAACAAGCGTGATGAGACAATGCAGGAGCGCCACATTGCGAGCAAGAAGATGCCCGTGCTGTAGGTTTTTTCATATTCTGAGCTTTACGACTCGCGGTTCTACTTTTCGAAGTTTTTCTTTTTGGAACTGCCATAGCAATCCTCCTTACATACCTTATAAATTAATGTCATCCAGCGCCGACCACGGGGTTGGACCTTCTTCTTTCTTACATATACAGGTGCCCTTATTCAGGTCAATCCCGCATTGGGAACACATTCCTTTGCACACTTCTTTGCACACCGGAAATCCCGGAACTTGTAGCAATAATTCTTCCCGCAAATCCTCGGTAATATCCACCGAATCCGTTCCCTTTGGGGCGGGATAAGCGCGTAGAAAATCGGATACCCCTACGGTTGTCGAGAAAAATTCCGAACATCTTGCACACTGCAAACCCACATCTACACTCAGCACCCCCCGAACAACCAGTTCATCCGAAACACATTGAGCATATAATGCGTAATGTACATCGCTCGGATCTTTAATAAAAGTTTCCCCGTCCACTTGCAATATGGACCCGGGGTCATTCCCTTCGTAATTCGATCCCTCTTCAGGAATTCGCGCCACTAAAATTTTCATATCTCCGCTCCTACCTCGTCCGTTCCGCGTATTCTGTACACCGGATCTCCAAATTCAAGCCTCAAGTTTATGGATTGTGTACAAATTTTGAACGAATTCACACTCGGCCCGAAGAGTCCATTTCCACGGCAGGAACGCCCTCTCTTTACCGAGGAACCTTGCCCCAACTGCGCCCAATCGAAAGCGTGGTGTTATACGCTTCATATTGCCTCAAGGCTGCGGTTTCAAACTGAGCAAAACTTACGCCCACCGAAAAGACCCATGGCTCAAAGTCGATAGACCATTGCAACCACGCATCGACTAATCGCTTATCCGGAAGGTTATAGAAGACGCCTCCCGGCGTGCGGAGACCATAATAACTTTCCCCGACACCAAACCCACCATACAGCGAGGTATTCACGGTAGGGCTCCATAGAGCTGATTGCTGGAAATAGGCCGTTGTCTGGCCATCCTGCCCGGTCATACCACTGCGCGCCCCCACCAATGCACTCCGCAATTTTACATCCCACAGATTCCACGCCAAACCAGGAACCACTTGATACACACCGGCATCAGTGCCTACAAACCCATACAGATCCGCAAACAGATTCACCTTCCAACCCAGCGTTTCTGCGCCCACACCGGCCATCCATGCGGTAACATCGACTCCGGTATCAGGAGCACCTTCCAGCGGGGTATCATCCAGATCAAAAAAGCCCCCCAGCCCGCGCAACAACAGCGATTGCCCCACATAAACCCCGCCTGAAGCGCGAATCTCGGACTGCTTAAATTCAAAAAATCCATCCAGTGAGCTAATGTTGACATGGGTTAGCATCAGGTTTAAATAGTTCTTGCCCACCTGCCCCGTCGAGAGCATTAAATCGTGTTCCAGCCCATCTTTCTTTACGGTATCACCTACATAGGTTGAATAGGTTCCAAAATAGCGCACCAACGTATAGCGTCGATCCCATTCCATTAGTTCGTCAGATTTATCACCGACAGCGATCCAAGCATTGCAGTAGTCCAACCCCTTCTTGGTAGGGATATCCCCCGGCGAAACCTGAAGTGCCCTTTGAAAATAGCTCCTTGCTTCAGGATAAAACCCTTGCGCATAATAACTCCAGCCAATACCGGAAAGCGCATCCACCGATTGAGAATTTTTGCGTAAGTTCGCCCTAAATACCCTTTTTGCAGCAATCTGATCGCCACTGTAATAGTAGGCCCAAGCCAATAGTGATTCCACCTCTCTCGAACGCTGAAAAGCGGGAATATACTTAAAATAATGGATGGCATTTTTATAGTTGCCGCGATAAAACTCGGCCGTACCGAGATACGGCAACAACCAGCTGTTTTCATCCCCGCGATACTGAGCAGCCACCGTGGCCACCACCTGGGCATATTGTCCCTCATTCATTAACCGATCCAACGCCCCACGGTCCAGCAACGGCTCGGCCTGAACCGCACAAAAGAAACAAAACACACTGATTCCGCATACCACTCGTTTCATCGTATTATTTATCCTTCTTTTCAATCAAAACCTTTACTCCACCCTCAAAGGCTCGAATCTCATCAATCCCCTCAGTTGATAACGAGATTTCAATTTTTTCTGGACACCCCTTCCGTAGTAACCGCCGAGGCACGGGGTAGTCTACCGACGTACAAACACGGACACCTCCTGCCTCATTATGCACGACAGAACACTCTACCTGTGCGAGCGGGTACCCAACAAAGGGTCCCACAAAATCAAGCACTGCCGCCACACCGGGGCGCAATAAGGAGCGCAAATCAACCTGATCCTTCCAGAACACGGTGTCGGCGGAAATAAAGGGAGCGCGGCAAAGTCCGATATGAATAAAGAACAGCACGCTTTCGATCCCCCCCTGATAATCAATTGTATAAAAGGTACGATCTTTGATTCGCGCAATTAGTTTAGCCGTAGGCGCGGTCATCACATAATCACCCTGCGAATTGAGCTCGCACCGAATGGTTTCGGAACGCCCATTAAAATCGTATTCCCACGTGGCTTCGCCAAATTCAAAGCAGGCCGCCATCCGGTCGCTAAACTCGACAGGCAGAAGCGTCGCGTCCTTCTCCGGAATCCCGGAGGTGTGATATTGAAGGCGGTCGCCGACTTTGGTGCAATACTGCGCGAGGCGGAACGGAATGGTTTTGTCGCCCACCTGAGCCGTGCGTTGCACCTGCATGTGCAAATGAGGAACGGGCGAACGCCCCGTATTTCCACAGCGAGCAATCACCTGCCCCTGGGCCACCCGAACACCTTCGACCACCAAAATAGAATCTTTTTTCAGGTGGCAGAGTTTCACAAAATAACCCAAATCATCCTGAATTACGATGGCATTGCCCCAATTACGATCCGAGTTCATTTTACCAATCTCGTTATCACGTACATCGGCCACCACATTCACAACCATGCCATTACAGGGAGCCAGCACAGGGGTATCAAAAACATGATTACCCGCCAGATCGACCGGCTCGTGCATAAACCGATTCCCCGCCTCGTCAAGAATCTCAAAATCGAACGCCTCGCCCCAGTCACCGCAATGGGTCACTTTGCCATGGAACGATTGGGTTACCGTACGCTCTCCAAAAAAGGGAAGATGTAGGTGCGGCTGTAGAAGGTCTGGGAAACGGCGGGTATCGGAAAAAAACCGGCGGAAATTTCTTTCAGGCCGTTCCGGTTCAAACGGAGAACAAAACAGATGAGTCACCCGCGTGCGACACTTCATCGAATAGAGCACTAATAAAATGACTAAACTGAGCGGGAGCGCAAGCGGCGGAATTCCAAAATATTTCAAAAAAGTTTTCACGGCCACAGCCACGACCACGCAGAAGAATGACCCCAGCACCACCATCAACAACGAACCCCGCGAAGGCACCAAGAAAATACCCCCCAATGCAATCGCACAAAAAATAAAATTAAACCCCACAAAACCCAGCGAGGAAGAGACCACATCCATACCCAGCGCTTTCATCAGCAACACGCCGGAGGTATACCCCACCACCGCATACAGCACAGCCAAACGCGACCAAGCCGCCACGCAAATAAACACCACCACCCCGACCGTGACATGCGGCAGAAAAAAGATAGCCCCCAGAGACTGAAAGAAACCGACAACCCCGTCCGGCAAATGGCCAATCTCTGGAAAAATATAGGCCGGTGCTTCCGAGGTGATCGGCATACTATTAAAGGAATAAAACAGAAAAAAGAGCGCAAACGCGACCCCGACAAAAGGCAAACTTAAAGCGGGCAACGTGTAATGCCGCGCAAAAATATCGAACATGACAACTGAAACAAATAGCGTAATCATGGAAGCCGACACCAACAACATCAACAACGTCGAAAATTCCAGCTTTTGGAAATTATTCAAATAGGCCAAAGCCAATGAAACCAGCAAGGAATTAAATAGATAGACGCCGCTCTGGATACTGGAACGTTCAAAGCCAAGCAAGCGGGCAGCGCCATAACAAACCATCAGCCCAGCCAGCCCCAGCAAACCAAACGACGGTGCAAAAAGCGTCACTCCCAAAAGCACCGCGCCCAGAAGAAGGTTTTGCGAAAAAAAGATAATGGCGTAGCTTCGTAGAATCGATTCGACAAACAGACGAACCTCCGATTCCGACTCCTGAAACCCCGCCATCAGCCAGTTTCTTAAATTATCTAGCGCTTTAGTCATTATTCCGCGTTGCTCTGAGCCAGTTTTTTACGATTCAAATGATCTGGAAGCCGTTCCATTTCTTCAACATATTCCAGATTTTCCTTCTCCCGAATCACCGAACAGGCCCCGTCGGAAGCCACCAGCACGACCGCCGGTCGATACATAATAAACTGCATCGACTGCACCACGTTGTAGGCACCGACCGGATGCATCACCAGTTGATCCCCGCGTTCGAGTGGAGGGAGCGGAACGCTTTCACGGAGCACATCAATATTCATACAAAGCGGACCATAAAGCACCGTATCGCTTACGGGGGCAGTCACCGGCTTGGCCGGCAAGGTGCGTAGGCGATACCAGGTGGTGGTATAGAGCATATTCACGCCACAGTCGGCAATCAGCGCGCGTCGACCATCCGCCGCGCGTTTTTGGGCAATAATCGAGGTAATCAAATAGCCCGCCTCGTCGATCAGTGCCCGCCCCGTTTCGAGATAAAGCTGAGGCAACGTTCCGGCCGAAGAAAACTCGGCCACAAAAACCCCACAGATTGCTTCGGCATATTGATCGAACGTCGGCACCACCTGCTCGCCGGGCAGGTATTGCGCATGCAGGGTATTATTCGATGCAAACCCGCCACCGAGGTCATAATATTCCATTTCGAAACCACATTCTTCCTGAGCCTGCCGACCGAGTGCAATCAACTTCTGAGAGGCCGTCTGATAAAAACGAGGATCAAGCACAAAGGTTCCTATGTGCGAATGCAACCCCACCAAACGAACCAGCCCATTGGCTCGCATCCGACGGATGCATTGCATGGCCTCGCCATTTTCCAGGTTAAACCCAAATTTATTCCACGCAGGCAACAGCCCCGTATCCATATTTACCCGAATGGCCACATCGATGGTAATTTGTTTTTCGCGGGCAATCGCTTCAAGCTCAAACAACTCGTCAAGATTATCGAGATGTAACTTGGCGTTTTCATCCACCGCTCGGCGCAACAGCGATTCGGTTTTGTACGGACCATTCACCAAAATATCCCGCCCAAGAACCCCCAATTTTCGCGCCTTTTCGTATTCAAATTCAGAAACGACCTCGGCGATAGATCCTTCGTCGTGAAAAATAGAACAGATGGCCTGCAAATAGCAGGTTTTATACGACCACGCAAACTTCACCTTTGGATACCGTTTTTCAAATGCACGCTTGGCGATGCGTACTTTGGAGCGAATTTCATTTTCTGAATAAACAAATAAGGG
>JAUUYK010000035.1 GCA_030588285.1 Kiritimatiellales bacterium | reverse complement strand
TCGGAGATGATATTGACCAATCCGAGTTGGAATAAGTTATGCGCAGTTTCCGCATAGTTCACGAGGCCCCACTGGAATCCACCATCCACCGATTTGGCGATATTCACCATACCAATCTGAGCACCCGTAAATTCCTCGCTCACATAATTGACCATACCTAACTGAGCACCGGTGTAGTTTTCAGCATAGTTATAGAAGGTCGGCAGGAAGATAAACCACTGAACACCCACGCTCTCGCCCGTTGCTCCATTCACAAAACCGAGTTGCCAGTTAAACTGTGGAGAGGGGTTTTCATTCCAGACACCGATACTGACACCATTAATTTCTGTGTTTCTGTCATGAATGGCAATATCTGGAGTTAAACTCGCTTGGAACCCTGCTGCAAACGCGCCACTTGCTACGGTACAACCCAATGCAATAATTAATAACTTCTTCATCGGTATCTCCTTGGTTTATTTCACTGCTCTCATACAACATAACCATCCATTCAGGATGGCCGCACTATGCATCCGATAAACACCCGTTCATCAATGCACTACCGCACTATGCCATACAAGCCACCTTACTGTTTTTACGTTTAACTAGAATCTTCACAACTTGTTTGCGAATACTCGAGCGAACAAAGGTATTCTAAAACTGTCATACCTGCAGATCAAGCTTTAGGTGCGTAAGAAAAAGGCCTCATAACTGATTTTCAATCGGCATCCAGCGCCAAAAGAAATCGGAGATTCGTTGCCCGAATCCACGAGCGGGTTGGTTTTTGCGAACGCCATCCGACGAAGTCCACCGCAACTTTCCTTTTTCATTCCGTGTGACTGCCCACGAATTTTCCGGAGCAATCATCGTTTCAAAATCGCCGAGAAGTTGAGCCGCCAGCTCCCGCGAATCGATCAGCAGCATATGTTCGGTATTAATTTGAATCGACCGCGGATCCACATTGAGCGAGCCAATCATTACCCAATGATCATCTAATGCAAACGCTTTGGTGTGGAGCGAAATAAACTCGGAAGCGATGGGTGCCGTATCGCTAATTTCTCGAAATTCCGCCGAGGGTTGAGCTCTGAATTCATAGAGTTCTGCCCCCGTATCCAAAATCTTATTTCGGTATTTTTTGTAATGACTGTGCGCCATCGTGTGGTTATTCGACTCCATGGCCGGAACCAAAATGCGGACGCGACGCCCCTCTTTAATGGTTCGCGCCATATCGTTCAACAGCTCGTTATTTGGAATCATATAGGGCGTAATAACGCAGGTTTGGTATTTAATATCGATGTCCACCTCGCCGATCTGGTTAACCAACCGAACGCCTCGATCCCCCTTTACTTCCGGCGAATCCTGCAAGAGCTGGGCCGTTCCCCGCACCATCTGGGCGGGTAAAGTAGCCAATTCCCGCCTCCAATCGATCGGCTCCGTAGGGATACGAGTTTGCTTAAATAACGCCTGATCCTCCAGCACGGCCTCCTTTAAATTGACCGCTATTTTCCGACGCTTTTTATCCGACAACTTGTCCGACATGGCCTCGCCGGGATACGCGGCATCGGCATTCCAATATTCATCAAAATCCGACCCCATTTTCGGCAACACCGCGCCGGTAATCAACAAATCTAAATCGCGGTTATTATATTTTTCAGCTAATCCAAAATAGGGATTCCCCAGATTTCTTCCGCCTAAAATGCCCCACGTTCCATCCACGACCATCTGTTTATTGTGCATTCGCCGATTGAGTTTTTTAAATTGCATACTCATCTGAAACATGCGTGACAATGTACCCTTTCGCACCCGCCCGGGGTTAAAACGGCGGAGTTGAATATTCGGCAATCGAGCCACCGCTGCGGTGCCATCGTCCGTCCAATCCTTCGGCATATCATCCACCAAAATTCGCACCTGCACACCGCGCTCCGAGGCTTTGATAATCCGATCCAGTATCAGCCGACCGCTTTCATCGTTCGACCAGATAAAGGTCTGCAAATCGATGCTCTGTTGTGCCGAATCAATCAGGGCCAAGCGCCAGCGCAGTGCCTCTTCATTATTACGAATCAGTAAAAAGGCCGACTCGCCTTCCTCAGCATCGGTCATCACCAACTGACTGGTTGCGACCAACACCCCGTTCGTCGCCGGCTCGTGACTCTGACTCACCGGTTTATGGGGATATGCTGGAATATGGGCACAGCCCACAAAAACCAGAAAAAGGGCCGAAAAAAGGGCCGGACTTATTTTACGAAATAGACGTTTTATTGGTGTTAAATTTCTCTCTTGCATACAACAAACCATACCTTTCTTGCCTGATAAGACAATCCAAACTCTAAACACAAACATAACACCGGAGGATTGACGAAATAAATACCCGCTATCCCTTCAACTGCCCATTCATTTCGGCGGCGTATTGGTCGGCATTAAACCCAACAATGAGATGCATTATTTGATTTGATAGCGTCACAACTCCGTGATTGAGCAACATTTGTTCATCGACCGCTTGCGCTCCGTCTTTGCGCACCACTCGGAGACGGGTTTCTGCACAGACATCCACTCGTTCAATTTCGCCGGAGCCACCAAGCGCCTTAATATAAGCCGCCACTTTTTGCGGCGCTTCGGCATCGCGCAATTTGGGAACCAAAGTCGCCGTTCCTGAAGAGACGATCGGCGTGCTTTCTTCCACCTCATCCGCCACGGGTCCCGCATCGCGGTTTCAAAAGCAGATTCCAGTAGGACCATTTTTGCCGCTGGCGTATCGGCGTTCTCTTCAATCTTAACTTCCTGCCGTTTTAGCCCGGGCTTCCGTCGAGATCGCCCAACCCGTTGCGTAGCGCTTCTTCTAATTCACTTAGTGCGGCTTGGCCCCCCCCCCCCTAAAGCAATCAAAACAAGTTTCAATACTGAATCGATCGTCTTAATTTTTTCCTCCCTTTATTCATCACCAAATAACACCTTAGATTTTTTATCGTTAAAAAATCCATTCTTATTCCAGCAACAACACAACACGCGTCATCAGACCATCCGAATGCCCCGTTTCATTATTTTGATCCAGCACGATGTGCCGATAGTTAATATTTAAACTAGCCGATGTGCTGAGCCACCAGTTTAGCCCCAGCGAATAGATCTCCGTTTCTCCGCCGAGCAGAGAACCTTCATTCAGATCCAGATTCGAATAGCGGGCCGCTAACTCCCAGGCGCCCCACCCGCCATCGTTCACCGATTTAGAGACCGGAACGGGGCGAAACAGGCCGCTTCGTTTATTGTAGGGTCGCATCTCTCCGGTCAGGATATAGCTCATCGAAATGTGATATCCACTAAACGTTGGGTTGCCAGCCGATGCCGCCTCCACCTGATTAATGACATACTCGCCATTCAGCCAAACCGGCCCCCAGCGCCAGGCCGCTTCCAGATCGTAGAGCATCGTGGATTCCGCAGCGAACGCCCCCGTGTCTACAAACAGAGGCGCCTTATTAAATTCCGGTTCGGTTGAATAACGCACGTCACTTTTTGCGTTGGAATAACGAAGGCCGGCTCCGAGATGAAACAGCGATTTTCCATTTGCGCTCTCCAGCGGAACCACCGTTCCGCGCCCGATCAACAGGGTGGAGGCATCCCCAATGGACGTCCCGGCATCCAACCAAGGATTGAATACGCCGCCCGCCCAAGTTGTGCGCCGATCGAATCCCGTTCCGCTGAGTACAATACCCACATTTCGACTGGCCATCATAGCATCGGAAACCGCCGCCCGCTCCTGCATCGGCAAATGCACCATACTGGCTAAGCGCTCCATAGAAATGGGTTCTTTCTGCTTACCAATCGATAGCGTTGAATCTTTATAAAAAGGAATATCCAGTCGCAGATCAAAAACGCCAATTCCATCATCAACAGTCGAATCAAACCCCTTATCAAAAGCGGCGGTGGCCGCAAAAAAAGTAAAGATCCACGGGTTTTCAAAATTCAACGACCCCACCGTTCCAAAGCGTAAGGCCCGGATTTCGCCGCCGTCATACGTCGAAAGGTCGCCCGATTGTCCCTCGCTAGTTCCGTCCTGATCAAGCCAGCTCATTCGATCGAGTGCCAGTGCCGCAATAAAGGCGGCATTCACATACTTGCTTTTAAATCGGTTCCATTTCCCCGCGTTCTTATAGGACGTCGAAAGCGCCATAGGCGGTGTACTATAAGCAAACCACTCCGTAGACTTTTCAGCCGTCAGTGCGTTCGGATCCTGCGGAGAGGGCATCAGTAGGTTGCGAACAATTATGCCCTTCTTCAACACGAATACGGCATGGGTTTTCGTATCGAGTAAGGCCTCAAAATTTACGCGAGGATCTTCATCCAAAATCATAAAACTTGCCGGTTCCCCCACGGTTAATTTGCCCAGAATAATCCCCTGCTGCGCATCCAGTACAAGGTCAATCTCCTTCTCCGACCCCAGCGCTATAGAGACCATCTCCAACTTACCCTTTTTGACCAACAAGTTGACAACGTGATCCTCCTCGCCACCATCGGGGTCTGCAAGAAGCACATTTTTGACCAGCAGATTTTCTTCCAGTTTTTGCGCCGCAACGGCCGCAGACGAAACCCATAAAAGAGCCAGAAAAAGGCACCGAGCAACGTGCCCAACCGAGAATATTTTATTAAATAATTCCGTCATGAATAATCCTTTTCATTCCCCAGAATGAATTAAGTCAGTTATGCAACTCCATCGATCGTTGACCCACTCCGGGAGCGGTTCCGCGTTGCTCTAGGCCGGCCGATCCGGCATCTATGCTTTGCGCGCGGTTGAGCGTTAGCGGAAGGGGGAGCAAGCAAAAGGCTGGCCACTCCACAAAAGAGACCACATCGCTTTCTACATCGGAGGTATCAAACATGGGTTGGTAGGTAACAATCGGTTGAATGGCTGTCGAATTGCCCAAATCGAAGCGGGCCTCATTCCCGCCCGAAGCGATTAAACAATGTTCGTCGTCAAATTGATAAATCATCACCTTATGATCATAGTCCGCCCGCGCCACCACAAACTTAAACCACTTGATCACCGGAATCGGCAGGCCAAATCCCAACTGGAATTCCCGGGTTGTCAGTGCTTCATACATAAATGCGTATCCAGCTGGCAATGCGGTCATTTTTAATGGGGGGCCCAACTCATCCAGCACCTCATCACTATGCGTAATTCCATCCTGATAAGGTTGCTTCGGATACGTCGAATTCGGGTTCATTTTTTTCTTCGTTAGCGCACACCCACTATTCGTTAATAACGAAGTCGTCAACAGACAGAGGCAGAGCGCATTTATGGGAAAGTGCGCACCGCGCACCGGAGCGGAGCGGCCTCCTCCATCCCACCCACCTTTACTTTTCTTTTGCAGGCTCATAGGGAAGTGCTTCGGGGCTATAGGAATATTTTCGAAGGAGGCCTTGTTTATCAAAGAAAAACATGGCTCGATCATACGAGGTCGTCTGTGTGCCCGTATTCCAAACAAAGAGCATCAACGCGTGGCCGCCTTTGCCCTCGCGCATATAATAAAAAACCGTCTCGTCGTGCAACGCAATTAACTGCGAAGGCGGGCCGAGCACCGCCGTCACCTCTGAGGCGGTCGTAACGCCCGGTTCCCACGGAGGCACATCCGGACTTCGCCATTCATTCTCAACTCCGGCATACCCGTCCCAACTGGAACAACCCGCCAACAGAAAAATCCCGACGGCAATCAGCCCAATTCTACATCCTTGTTGTATGAAATTTTCGCCTTTCACTCTCATTCCTCCATTTTTATGCCGACCTATTTTAAACACATGCTCGCCCACTTCGCTTGTTTTTTACCCCCAAATTGCTCCGATTAAAGAATTGCGCTCGGGGCGGCCTTCAAGAGGTTTTTAGTGGATTCCCCGATATCAAACCAATCCGCTGGATCAACCGTTCCGGCCGCCATTTTTTGGTGTGCCCGCACCCAGGTCAGCATCATAATCTGCGTGCGTTGAATCATCACGGAAACCCGCTTAGATACCACGCGTAGTTCTTTCTGTGCGGCGAGATAGTCGTTCCAATCCGGTTCAACTTCCTGAGAGATCCGGTGCATGGCCTGCAAACGGGCTTCCAAATGTTCTCCAATTACCTTTAGCTCATCTCGGGTCGGCGTTCCTGCTGGAATAATCTCCGGCATCCAGATCACCCCGCTCTCCCGAAGCGCGCTCAGATCGGGTTCGTCGGTTTTATACGCGGTATAGATCAACGCAAAGGCGCGGAGAATATCCGATTTTTCATCCTCCAAAATATTCCGATACATCAAAACATCGGCATATTCCTCATCAATTTTAAGATCAACCTTTTCAACGAGCACATCAACCGCATCGGTCAACTCTTTGACATTCAGGATTGCATCCATCGCCACGGCATTGAGCAAAGCCTGCCCCGCCCGCAATGCATCCAGAAAACGTTCCTGTTCCCGAACCTTGGCGATCGTTTGTTCAAAACTCGCGTCATCATATAACTCACGCGTTATCAGCATTTCTTTATACTGAGCCAAATAAACCGCATATTTTGCAATCATCTCCTCCTCGGAGCTGGCCGACTCGGCAATATTCACAATTTTGATGGAATATTTCACCAGGCCCTTAACGGCTCGGTTAAACTTTTCGTCCAGTTTACGAAGCCGCATTTCTTCCGGCTCATCTGGAGCAAAAAATCGGCGCGTCAGCAGGGTCTCTTTTCGCCCCATTTGCAGGTCGAGATTGCTCATCATGGTCACGGTGCTGTCCGCAAAAAATCCAACATTGGCCACGGTGCCCTTTTTAAATTTTTCTTTATAGGTCGTGCAACCGCCGAGTAGCAGCGCCAAGCCAACCAGCAGAATGGATTGATTTTTTTTCATCGGACTCCGTTATTTATGTTCCAGCTCGGCCACAAAACTGCCGACCACTACCTTACTTTTCAGTTTCACCGGGATATGCCGATGGTCATCCGTCACCCAGATCACCATCGTCGCATTTTTGCTTTTTTCAAAGACCCCGCCCACATCCTTAAGGCTCGGTTCCAGCCGAAGGGTGTCGTATTTTTTTCCGTTCACTTTAATTCGTTCGCGGCCAACCACCTTAATCTCCGCCTCTTTACAACGCTTTCCATCGGTCATCGGCCCCTTAATCACGTCCCCGACATCGAACGTCTGCGTGCGGACAAAATAGAACGCCGAAAGCGGATCGAGGGTATTTTCCAGAATCGGGGTGATCCGATGGTCGCCGCCGATGGTTTCCGTGTAGATTACATTCAGATTTTCCCAGTCAAAATCCAGTGAGACATCGCGTTTCGTACTGCCTTCCCGTTGAATTTTTGCAAACCCCAACGAGCGGCTCACGTCATATTCAGCAAGCGACGCGAGCGTATCATCCACCTTAAAAAGGCTACTGACCACCTTTCCGGTTTTTGCCTTCATCTCGAAACTTCGCACGGGTTTCCCATCGATCTCCTCGTCCGGCAAAACTTCCAGCGTGGCGCGGCCCACCACAATAAACTGCCAGCCGAGGCTATAGGTCAGTTTTTCGCCCGGTTCAAAGGCCGGCAATTTTTCCGCCGGATTCGGTTCCTGAGAAAATGACCATGAAGCGATGAAAAATAACGCCAGAACCCCGATTAATTTTTTACCGATCATATGCGGATCTCCTTTTTATGATCTTAAATAGTTTTCTCCGATTCACAAGACAAACAAGATGCGTCGCGATCACTCGGTTTTTAGTCGGGCCGCGCGGGCTTGATCTAGCAAGCAGACTTGGTATTTGGCAAATAAAGTGGGAATTAGAGGATATAGCTTTTCGTTATTCGGATCCAGAGACCTATAAAGATATTGCTAAAAATT
>JAUUYK010000011.1 GCA_030588285.1 Kiritimatiellales bacterium | reverse complement strand
TGTGAGCCCTAGTCAAGGATGGCAATCCATTCGGGATGTTTCATTATTTATTTTCCTGCAGTAAGTCGATGAATTCCTCGTAGAGGTAGAATGGGTCGTGGGGACCGGGGGCCGCTTCGGGGTGATATTGCACACAGAACAGCGGTTGCTGTTTGTGTCTGAGGCCAGCGACGGTGTTGTCGTTGAGGTTGATATGGGTGACTTCGGCGATGTCGGTATTGACCGAGTCGGCCTCGATGCAGAAGCCGTGGTTATGCGAGGCGATTTCTACTTTTGAGTTGCGCAGATCCTGAATCGGCTGGTTGCCGCCGCGATGGCCGAATTTAAGTTTAAAGCTCTTGGCGCCGAGCGCGAGGCTGAGCATTTGGTGGCCGAAGCAGATACCAAACATAGGAATCTTGGATTCGATCAGTTAGCCGACGAGTTCAGTGACTTGCGGTGCGCCGGCGGGGTCGCCGGGGCCGTTAGAAATAAAGATTCCATCGGGATTCGTGGCGAGGATTTCTGCCGCATTGGATGTGTTGGGATAGACCGTGCATTCGCAATCAAGGTCGTTTAGAATTCGAAGCTGGTTTAGTTTAATGCCGCAGTCGATGACCGCCACCTTATAAGAGGCCTCGGCTTTCCCGCCCTCGGGCCAAACATATTTTTGTTCGGTGGTCACTTCGGTGGAGAGGTCGCGACCCACTAGACCATCGGATGCTTTCGCTTTGGCCACGAGACTTTCTTTGTCGAGATCTTCGGTGGAGACGATGCATTTCATGGCGCCTTTGTCGCGAATGTGCAGGGTAATGGCGCGGGTATCAACATCGTCAATTCCAATTTTTCCGTTTTCTTCGAGATATTCAGATAACGATTTGTTCGCGCGCCAGTTGCTGTAAATCCGGGAGCATTCGCTCACCACTAGTGCCTGTGCAAAAATTCCGCGCGATTCCGCATCGTCGTCATTAATGCCGTAGTTCCCGATCAGCGGATAGGTCAGGGTGACGATCTGGCCGTGATAGGAGGGGTCGGTTAAGATCTCCTGATAGCCCGTCATTGATGTGTTAAAAACGAGTTCACCGTAGACTTCGCCGGACCCCGCAAACGCGCGGCCCTCAAAGCAGGTGCCATCTTCAAGTGCAATAATCGCTTTTTTCATAAGTGTTTCCATAAATATGGGCTTTAGAGGAGCATTAGGTTTTCAAAATTCGGGGTATCATCTATATCCCGCGCTTTCCTTGCAACCCTTTATATGAGGGAAATGTTTTACAGATCCGCGAAGCGTTGTTTTTAGCCCCAAAATTAGGGTATTGACCTAATCGGTTAAGCTCCATACACTACGCTCTCATTTTTGAAAAAGAAGCCGGAATAAAGGAGTATTTGATTTATGAGCCAAGACGAGAAAACACAGGAAGCTTCAACCCATGCTCTAATCTTCGAGCTGGAATATGTCGCCGCAAAAACACGCGCCGTTGAATTTGCATCAATTAAAAGCGCTGCAAAAACAAAAGGGGTTGAAATTACTCCCGTTCTATTTTCTCGCTCAGCGATGTCTCCCTTGCATCGTGCAGCTGTGACCGACGTGCTGAAACGCGCCGGTAAAAAAACCGATGCCATTGAAAAAGCGGTGACCGAAGTGGATAAGACCGTTGCAAACTATTGCGAAAACGAAGCCGAGCTCGATGCCGGTCTTGCCAAGCTCATTAAGGCCACGCAAAAACGCGGCATTCCTGTGGTTACCTTCACCGCACTGCCGGCTCCGGTTGCTGAAAAACTAATGAAAAAACTAGGCCTCGACACCCTCGGCGTTGAGTTAGTTATTCCCGACGAAGTGAAAGCTTCCTTCCCGCGTGCCGACGACTGGTTGAAAATTCTTAAGCAATGCAACAAGGAAAACTCCACCCTCGTGGCCGTGGTTTCCTCGCAGATCGCTTGTAAAGGCGCATTATCCGCTGGGGCCGCTTGTATTGTTGTTCCCGACGAATATACCTCCTTCCAAGACTTTGGCGGAGCCAAGCTTGTGCTCGAAAATTTGAGCGATGAAAAACCAGACAAAATCCTCGACCTCACTCTACGGATGTAAACGAGTATTATGCTGAGACGGGCGTTCCAAAATTGGAACGCCCTTTTTTTTAGATAGGGGGAAATGATGGCAAAAACGGGCGAATCAATTGAACGGTTATTAGGGATCATGCAGAAACTGCGGGCTCCAGATGGTTGCCCTTGGGATCGGGAACAGACGCATGATTCGCTAAAATCGGATCTGATTGAAGAGGCCTACGAGGTGATCGATGCCATTGAAAGTGGTAACGCTTCGGCGTTGGAGGAGGAGCTAGGCGATCTACTTTTGCAGGTGATTTTTCATAGCCAAATTGCCGACGAAACGGGCGATTTTAAATTCGATGATGTGGCCAATGGAATTTCGGATAAACTGGTCCGCCGCCACCCACACGTATTCGGCGAAGTCGAAGTCTCCGGAACCGGCGAAGTACTGCAAAATTGGGATGCCATCAAGAAAGTTGAAAAGCAAGGAGAAGGGGAGGGGCCGGCATCGATTGTCGCCGGCATTCCGAAGCATCTTCCCGCGCTACAAAAAGCGCATCAAATTCAAAAACGAGCGGCCCGGGCCGGATTCGATTGGGAGCACATCGACGATGTATTCGATAAACTCCATGAGGAAATCGATGAGTTGAAGGAGGCGATCGGCCGGAAACACGAAGCTGATATCCGCGATGAGCTGGGCGATCTTCTTTTCTCTGCCGTAAATGTCAGCCGATTTTTGGGGTATAATCCCGAGGAACTGCTAAACCAAAATATCAAAAAGTTCGTTCGCCGTTTTCAATTCGTGGAAAAAAAAGTCCACGCCTCTGGGCAGGAATTTAAAACCTTTTCGTTGGCCGAACTCGATCTCTTTTGGGATGAGGCGAAACGGGCTGAAGGTTGACGCTGGAAATCAGAAATATGGTTCTATTAGCTTTCGTATAAGCGACGCCCTTGTCACGTTCTATCTCTCCTCGCCGTTGCGTTGAATAAACGGGCAAGTAGGGGCCCCAACGGATTAATGTAAAACTAGCTACAGAGCAAATGATCTGGTGGATTTCAATGTCATCATTTCTTTTTCTTCTTCACGCTCTTGAAATCATTTTTCTCCATACGCTCATAGAGTCCCCGGTCGCGGCTAGAATAGCCATAATAGAGTGTGTTCTCATGGGCGTCCTGTTTATACGTTTGATAATTAAGACCTTCTAAAGTGGCCATTTATAGCATCAATTCAACGCTTTAACCGTGTCGAAATTAAACCTAGAAAAGGGGCCGATACCGACCCGTTATCTTTTTTTTTCCGATTTATAAAACTATTTAGTAACGACTCAGGCCTAAGGAGGGAACAGGTATATTATCCCGGTGATCTTTTAGCGGAAACGGGACTGCGACAGCGATGAAGAGAATGGAAAAATTACCATTCCATCGTTTCCAATATGGGCAATACATCGTCCGTGTCTTTTTCTTCCGTTGCATCAAATAGTTCGCCTAGCGCGGAGATCGATTGTTTTGATTTCCAGTCGGCAAAGGAACGAAGGGTAACTCCCCGACCTTTTAAGTATGCACCGATTGGATTGCTCGCCATCTCAAAGTCGACTTCATGGATGGCGCGCTCCATAAATCCTTCAAACGGGCCCGCGCTGCCATGCACAAAATTATCTCGGCTGGGGAATTTACGGGGATATTCTGCATAGAGCAGGCCGCGAAAACTGGCCGGATCGGCTTTGCTTGAATCGGTGGATCCTAGATTTTTTTTTCGAAACTGCTGCCAGGAAACTTGCGAGGGATCGAACTCCACCACATGGTAATGAATCAGCGTGGACGGATGGTTAAAGTTGGCTTCCATGGCCGGATAAAAGCCGTTGATACAGTAGGCGTTCAGATCCGCTAGATAGGCTATGAGTAAACCATCTTCTAGTTTTACGGTTTTTCCCGCTGTAAACTGTGCATTCCATTTTTTAAAAAGCTGATGAACGGAAATCTTTTTTGCGGTTAAAAGGAGGGCGGGTGGGATTATTTTTCCCAAAGCAATTTCTTGATCCCAATGTTTTCCGAAGGCGGCTTCGAATTTGGTCTTACCTTTTTCTGTAATATTGAGTTTAGAAATCGCCGAGGCGCAGGCGGCCTCGCTGTATATGAGATAGTGCTGCTTAATGATGTGGTGTTCTGCCAAATTTGAGCCCGTCACCTTTTTGCTGAAAACGATGCGAAAACCGTTCTGTTCAAAATAGGTTCGGGTTCGTTCTTCCAGCTGAGCTGGGGATAAATCAAATCCAAGGTGATGGAGCGGTTTTGTGAAAATTACGGCTTGATTGATGGACATAAAATCTCCCAAGTATTCATTGCTGATCAACGTATTCCGTCTGTTTTTTTAGGGCAATGTGTTTTTAGTTTAGGTGGGTCAGCACATCCAGTTCACAGGCGATAAGAATTTGGCCCAACGCTTGATTATAGGCTCGGATGAGTTCTTCGCCGGTTGCATCAGTAATTGCCACCTGTTGGGAATAATCTTTAGAAAAGAGTACGCGCATGCCCTTTGTTTTTTCATCAAATAACGTCGCTTTAATTTTTAGAACCGCTTTTTGCTGCGGAAGATCTCCATGAAACTCCATTACCGTAACGGACAGCCGATGCGTCATGCCCGCCTTTCCAGAAAGGGTAACCTCCGAAAAAATTCCGGTTTCAGCAAACCAGGTATAAAAAATATTCCGAAAGTTTTCCGATGGCGACATCAGCAATTCACTGTAGTAGCTCGTTGAAAACTCCACGTCATTTTTCCGTTGAATCAGGTTTCGGATGTTGTAAGGCGGAAGAACCACCACCGAATCAATCCATAATCGAACGGCTAATGACTTTTCCAAGGGTGGTAGATTACGCGGTGCTTCAATGACATAGGTTTTAAAATCTAAACGATCCTGCCAAAGTTTAACGCAGCCGCTGGAGAGTAACAGGGAAGTACAGGTGATTCCTAAAATGATTCGGGTCGTTTTTTTCATTATCTTCTCCTCTACTTGCTCAGATTCATTTTCGGGGGATCCGTCAATAAAATGCCGGGATAGCGTTTGATCATGCGAATCAGTTCGCGGGTATCTTCGGTGATATACCCTAGGTTAGAAAGAATGCGATCGAACCCCTGATCCGAGTCTGAGATTATATTTTCAATCAGCACCATTGAATCGGATAAATTGGTTGATGCGGACGGAAGATTCTCGGCGGCTAAGCCAATGTTTTTAAAGATATTGTCGGACGCAACGGCCGCATTTTTCGTGATATATTCAATGTGCTCCGTCGAATGATTCAGGTTGCTGGTAATCAGTTCCATATTTTTTCCGATTTTCTGGAGGTTTAGGGTGCCGATTTCGGCGGCTAAATGTTCAATCGACTGACTCAATAGTTTCATCATGGAGGGGGTTGACGGAATGTAGGTATACTTCGGTTTCCAATCAATTTCTAGGGGGTCAGATTTTGTTTCGGGATAATATTCGGCCTCGAGAAACGAAAGCCCCGTAATGCCTTGTGGAACGAGCTTCAATCGCAAGCCTCTTTTTACCTGCGCCTGCACTCGCTCAGGAATATATTTTGCGTAGGAAAGCATCTTCTTGTCATTCAAGGCCACTCGCACCAAGACATACATCTTGGTGGTGTCATATTCCGAAGAAACCATCATGATTTCACTTACGTTACCCACCTTAACACCTCGGAATTTAAACGGCGTTCCCACATCGATGCCCTGTACCGATTCGTCGAGATAGGTTTCGAGAAAATATTTCGGTGAGTTCAAGGCATCGGAGCTCACGGCAATCATACCGATTAAGCCGAGTGCGGTTGCAATCACTACAAAAAGTCCTATAACAAAATAATGCGGTTTACTGCTCATGCTTTTCTCCCGTATTTACGGTGGTCTGACTTTCTCGATTAAAAAAATTGCGAACCCATTCATCATCGGCCGAATCGCGCAACTGTTCCGGTTTGCCCTCGGCACTAATTTTTTTAGTTCGCGCATCGAGCATAATAACTCGGTCGGCAATTTTATAGATGCTCGGCAGCTCATGGGTCACAATAACAAAAGTTATATTCAGCGAGCGCGACAGTTTAATGATGAGTTCGTCCAGCTCAACGGCCGTTACGGGATCGAGTCCAGCCGACGGTTCATCGAGAAATAGGATTTCTGGATCCAACGCCATGGCGCGCGCAATCGCCGCGCGCTTCCGCATGCCCCCGCTAATTTCGGACGGCATCAGCGAGGCAAAGTCGGCCAGGCCCACGAGGCTCAGCTTCATTCGAGCAATCAGCTCTCGCGCTTCCTTGCCCATATCGGTGAATTCTTCCAGCGGCAGGCATATATTTTCAAGTAGGGTTAATGAGCCGAATAAGGCGCCGCTTTGATACATCACACCAAACCGTCGGATTAGTGCATCGCGCTCGGCACCGGCGGAAGTAACCACGCTGGTATCGCCGATTTTAATATCGCCAGATGCCGGCGTATAGAGTCCGATCATATGTTTCAATAACGTCGATTTTCCACAACCCGATCCGCCCAAAATGACAAAAATTTCGCCGCGTTTAACCGAGAACGATATTGCATCGAGCACCAGCCGGTCGCCGTAGCGGGCGGTCATATTTTCAACGGTTATGATGGGGTTTTGGCTCATCTAAATTCCCAAATAATAAAATAGAACGGCAAATATTCCGTCGGCGATCACAATCATAATAATCGAGTTAACGACTGCCCGGGTGGCCGAATTTCCCACCGCGCTGGCTCCTTCACCCGTACGCAAACCACAGAGACAGCCCGCGCTAGAAATCAACAACCCAAAAATGGTCGCCTTAATCAGTCCGCCAAAATAATCGGCCGCCGTAACCGATGCGAGCACCCGGTTCACATAGGTGATCAGCGGGAACCCGAGCCCACGCATCACCACTGCTCCGCCGGCCATGCCAAAAAGATTCGTTAGCACCGCCAAAAGTGGCGTCATCAACGTTGCCCCAATCACACGGGGGATCACCAGAAAACGAACGGGATCCAGCCCCATCGTGGTGAGCGCATCAATCTCCTCATTCACCTTCATGGTTCCTAGTTCAGCGGCAAAAGCAGATCCCGTACGCCCCGCCACAATGATGGCGGTGATCAACGGGCCCAGCTCACGTACCACCGATTTTCCTACAAAATCGGCGATGTAAATTTCAGCACCAAATTGCGCCATTAAAACCGCACCCTGAAATGCGAGAATCAAGCCAATCAGAAACCCCAGCATGGCAATAATGGGCAGTGCTTTGGCCCCGCTCGCCTCAACGACGAGTAAAAAGTCCTTCATCCGTAAATCGGCCGGATGCAGTATGGTTTTAAAAATCCCGAGCGTGAGCTCGCCCATAAAGGAAATGTGATCTTTAAATCCCAGCAGGGTTTTCCACGCCGTTTTTCCGACCTCTTCAACAAACCCGTGCGATTTTTCAGCGTCGATTTCATCGCCCGCAATTTTAGCGATTGGATACAGATCCATCAGGCTCGAAATGGCGGCATCCAATTCAATAAATTTCAGCGAAGCCTTCCGGCGATGGGCGGCTTTTTTAATGTGAATTAATAGCGCGGTTCCCGCGCCATCACACCCGGTGATTTTTGAGCCCTGCACTGAAATCGATTCGATCCCTTTTGGTTGAAGTGCGGAATGAAGGGTTGGCCAAAGGTGGGCGACGGCCGCGGCGTTTAGTTCGCCGGAAAGTGAAAGTGCCAAATGCGTGCCGGATCGTTCAGTAGCACATTTCGCATTTGATTGGATGGTGCACTTTTTCATTTTATTTAGTGATCGTGGTTTCCAATGTGTTCAACGCAATAGCACTTTCCACAAGTCGAACAGTAGCGAAAACTTTTAGCCGGATCGCTCTTATCCGTTGCACCGCATGCGGTGCAGGTGTGTAGCGGTTGCGCGGCAACCACGGCACGCTCGTTGGCAAAGGCTTTACGCCGCTGCCCCGATTTTACGTTATTCAAAAAATCGCGGCCGAAAAATAGACCGTAATTTATGAATGTAGCCAATACACCGAGTCGACTTCCAGGATCGCCGGTAAAAAGGGTTAGCATATAAATGCCGGCACTCAGCCACCCGAGCCATTTTACCTTCACTGGCAGGATAAAGAATAGCCTGAATTCAACGTTTGGAAACAACGTTGCAAAAGCTAAAAATACGCCGCCCAGAAAATAGACATTTGTAACGATCGCGCCGGGGTTAATAAAAGCCGTCGCAACGGTCAGCAGATAGCCGGATAGAATAAATAGGTTAAACCGGAAGGTACCCCATTGTTGTTCCAGCGAGTTGCTGATCATGTAAAAAATATAGAATGCAAAAAAGAGCCAGATCGGGCTCATCGTCCGCGGCAGCATCATGAAGGAAAGTAAACGCCACCACTGTCCTCGATCCATCACCGAACTGCCATGCAACAATAGATCGTTATACGTAGTGTAATGCCCCATCAGTAGCACAACACCAATGGCCTGTATTACAATAAGATAGACGGCTAGGTTGGGAATGGCCCACGAGCCAAAACGCTTCTCAAGTTTTGAAATTATATCCATGGCGAAGACGGTAAAGAAAACGGCCGACCGTTGAAAGGTTGGAATTACCCAATTTAATTTTTTTGCAGAGCATGGATTTGCAGCGCTATTTTATCGGCTGCATCACGTTTAAAAAAAAGAGGCTTCCGATGATCGATCCATTTGATGTCGTCGGGTTCATTCGATAACGCTCTCTCTCTGTAGAGCACTCCTATTTTGCATATTCAACGCAACGTGTTTCGCGAATCACGGTAACTCGGACCACGCCCGGAATCTTGACTTCATTGCCGATTTGTTTGGCAATATTTTTGGCCAGAAGCGATGTGCCATGGTCGTTGAATTTTTCTGGTTCCACCATGATGCGAACTTCTCGACCGGCTTGTACGGCGTAGCTGTTCTTGACGCCTGCGTACTGGTTGGCAATCTGTTCGATTTTTTCAAGGCGTTGGATATAAAGATCGGTTGTTTCCATGCGAGCGCCGGGGCGGGCTGCGGTCAGCGCATCGGCCGCATCGCACAACACGGCATAAACACTTTCGCGTTCCATATCATCGTGGTGCGATCCAACCGCGTTGTATACAATGCGATCTTCGCCGTATTTTCGCATTAGATTGGCGCCGATGACTGCGTGCCCGCCTTCCACTTCGTGATCAACCGCTTTGCCCAAATCGTGAAATATACCGATGCGTTTAGCAATCTTGGCATCGAGCCCCATTTCCGTGGCCATCATTGCCATGATATAGGCCGTTTCAATGGAGTGATCGAGTACGTTTTGTTTATAGCTTGTCCGGAATTTAAGTTTTCCAAGCGTATGAACTAATTCAGGAGCAACACCGGTGATTCCAAGTTTGAAGAGTGCTTCTTCGCCGGCACTGCGAATAGTGTCGTCGATTTCTTGTTTTACTTTAGCCACGGTTTCTTCAATCCGAGCGGGATGAATCCGTCCGTCTTCGATTAAGCGCAATAGGCTGACTCGGGCGATTTCCCGTCGGATAGGGTCGTAGCAGGAAAGCACAACTACTTCCGGGGTTTCGTCAATCAATACATTAACGCCGGTCTCTGCTTCAAAGGATTTAATGTTACGGCCTTCTTTGCCAATAATCCGCCCTTTAATATCATCGCTTTCAAGTGAAACCTGACTTGTTGTAATGTCGCAGACGGTTTCAGCGGCATAGCGTTGGATGGCGGTGGCCACAATTTCCCGCGCCTTATTTTTTGCCGTTTCCTTGGCTTCTTTTTGAATGTGGCGAACCAGTCCGTTCGCTTCCACCTGAAGCTCTTCTTCCATGCGCTTCATAATGATCTTACGCGCCTCGTCTTTCGAAAGGGCGGCGGCATCTTCAATTCGCATTAATTCTTTTTGGATTTGTGTGTCGAGCTCCCGCTGTTGGTCGATCAACGTTTCTTTATGTTCACTGATCTCCGTCATTCGACCGGTCAGTTGAAGATCTTTCGTGTTGAGCATCTCGAGTTTGCTGGTGAGATTTTTTTCCCGCTCCATTACCCGTTTTTCCAAATCAAGAATGTCTTTGCGTTGGGCGGTAAAATCACGTTCCGAATTTTCCCGCGCGCGTAAAACGGCATCTTTGGCCTGAACTTTTGCTTCCCGCCGGATGACATCGGCTTCCTTTTTGGATTCGGCAAGAATGGCCTTGGCCTGTTTACTTGCTGCAATTGCATTTGTTTTTGTGAGGTAGGCATTAAAAAAGAAACCTAAAACTAAAAAACCAAGGCTCAGTAATACCCCTTGTCCTGCGAAAAATTCTTCCACGGTAAACCTCCGTTTCATGATGGATCGTGCCCCGTAGAATGTCCGAAGCAATGAAAGCGCAACATATAGGCGGCCACGATCCCCTTATTTTTGAAGAAACTAATCTACACTGTACGCCTTGGTTTTGTCTAACGTTCGTTTAAACTTTGACTACGTTAGTTTCTGTTATAATCGAACCAACCGGCTGATCGTGCGGCTCCATTGGAATGTGCGGAAGAATCTGAAAATCAAAAGCCACGGCGACGGTTTCTCCGGTAAAGCCTGTTAGCCAGCAATCGTAATAGCCTCCACCGCGCCCCAATCGATTTCCTTGAGGGTCGAACGCCACCCCCGGTACCACCATTAAATCGATCCAATTTCGAGAAACTAGGGTAGGGGAGATGGGTTCCTGAATGCCATAATGCCCTGTTTTAAATTTGGTTTCCGCGGTTATTTCGGCCATTTCATAGCCTTTGAGTGCCGCATTAAAAACAGGAATACAGGTTGATTTTCCGAGTTTCCAGCAGAGAGAAAAGAGGGGGTTCAGGTTAACCTCTCCGGCAATGGCCCGATAGAGTGCCACGGTTTTTGAGATTTTAAAAACATCCAGTTTCTGAATGTTCTCAACCACTCGTTCGCTCGCATTTTCCATCCACGACGCATCTAATGCCCTCCGGTTTTTTTCAACATCTTTTCGGAGTTGATGTTTTGTGCTCATTATTACTTCTTTCTTCGGGCATTCCAGAAATCGATTCGTTTGCGAATAATCTCTTC
>JAUUYK010000162.1 GCA_030588285.1 Kiritimatiellales bacterium | reverse complement strand
GAAATCGAGGAAAGGAAGCGGGTTTGCTTGATATATAAATCCGTTGATGTAGAATTAATTTTTCACCTAGTTTAGGTCTCTCAACAAGGAATAGACGCCATGATGAATCTAAAAAAAACACTAACACCCGATGTGGTTTGGATTGATCTAACAGCCACGACCAAAGAAGACCTTATTAAAGAGATGATCAAGCGACTGTTTGTCGCCGGAAAACTGGCGGATCAGGATGCCGCTTTAAATTCCGTACTGGAGCGCGAAGCAAAAATGTCGACCGGTATGCAGAACGGCATAGCCATTCCGCACGGAAAATCGGATACGGTGAAGACGTTGACCGTTGCGGTTGGCATTCATAAAGCCGGGATCGATTTTAATTCGATGGATGGATCGCCCAGCTCGATTTTCATTATGACGCTCTCCCCCGCGAAACAGGCGGGGCCGCACATTCAGTTTTTGGCAGAAGTCATCCGAGTGGTCAGCGGAACCGAGAAACGCGAGATGTTATTAGCCTGCACAACCAGCCTAGAAATGTATAAAATACTACTCGGCAAATAAACACGATGCAAGACGCTACTTCCGTCGCCACGAATGCCATTTACCAGGCCGGCGAAGCGATTACCCATGTTGCCGCCGAGACCGCCGTCCATACCATCACCCATCTAATGATGCTCCTGATTTTTCAGCTCGGTGTCATTCTTATTGCGGCCAAAATCGGCGGTTATTTATTCCAGCGTTTTTTGAAGATGCCCTCCGTTTTGGGCGAGCTCGTTTCAGGCATGATCATCGGGCCGTACGCCCTCGGCGGACAAATTAATTTGCCGAGCATTGGAATCCTTTTTGCCGAGCAGGCCCATTTTTCTTTTTCAACGGAGCTGTATGGCATCGCAACGTTGGCCTCCATTATTCTGCTCTTTTTGGCGGGGCTTGAAACCGATATTGCGGCCTTCATTCGCTATTCCGTCGTCGGCTCATTGGTGGGTATCGGCGGGCTTTTTGCGGCCTTTGTTTTCGGCGACCTAGTGGCGGTCTATTGGCCGAATAACATTCATTCGTTCATGGATCCGGCGGCCTTATTTCTGGGGGTAATTTCGGTAGCCACCTCGGTCGGAATCACCGCGCGTATTCTGGCAGACAAACGAAAAATGGCCTCGCCAGAAGGGGTCACAATTTTAGCCGGAGCGGTGTTCGACGACGTTTTTGGCATCATCATACTGGCCATCGTTATGGGGATGGCGAGGGTGAGTATGGGGACAGGCATTGCCTGGGGCCCCATCTGTATTATTGCGCTGAAAGCCATCGGCTTCTTCGTGGTGGTTACCGCATTAGGGCTTATTTTTTCCCGTAAAATTACAGGGATGATCAAAAAATTTAAATCCACCGAAATCATCGTAGCCATCTGCTTTGGCCTCGCTCTCTTACTCGCCAGCCTTGCAGAAATGGCCGGACTCGCGATGATTATTGGCGCCTATATTATGGGGCTGGCACTCTCGCGCACCGACCTGGCGCACGAAATTGAGCAACACATGCAGGGCGTTTATAATATTTTAGTTCCCATCTTTTTCTGCGTAATGGGCATGATGGTCGACTTTAGCGCGATGGGTACGGTTTGGAAGTTTGGCTTGGTCTACTCGGTGGTTGCAGTTTTTACAAAAGTGATCGGATGCGGATTGCCCGCTTTTCTCATGCGATTCAACCTGCGCGGTTCTCTCCGCATCGGTCTAGGCATGTTGCCACGGGGCGAAGTGGCCCTTATCGTGGCCGGCATCGGGCTTTCCAGTGGGATTATCGATCAGGGCATCTTCGGCGTTTCCATTATGATGACCGTCATCACCACGATGCTTGCCCCTCCCCTCTTGGTTAAATCGTTCGAGGGCGGTTCCGGACTGCGAAAAGAGATGGACGACGGTAGCGAGGATATCGAAACGATTGAAATCGAATTTCCATCGCACGATATTACCGAATTCTTGCTCAGCCGGTTGGTTCGCGCGCTGCAACAGGAAGAGTTTTATGTGCACCATCTGCACACCGAAAAACGAACGTATCGAGTGCTGAAGGACGATATTGCTTTCACGCTGATTGAAGATGAAAACAAGCTGATCATTAATGTTCCGAAGGCCAATCAGTATGTTGCACGCATGATTTTGCTCGAAGAATTATTGTCGCTCTCCGACCTGCTCGAATCTACCAAGCAGATGAAAGACGTCGATGAAATGGGCTCCGAACTCATGAGCGGCCTATTCAGCTAGATCGATAGGCCAGGGCTTTTTACGTTCTCCATTGTTCAGCAGGGTCCATAATTAATAACTGAAACTCACCTTCTGCCACCAGCGCGCTTTGTAAAACTTTGCCCCCGGGCTGGGGTAGCGAATTTCTGGCATCTTCGGGCGCACGCGCAAAACGGCATCGCTCTGCCAGCGTGCCGCACCCTTTAGATTTGCGGGATCAGTTATCCAGATCGAGCCGTCTAGATGTTGACTCGCGCTCTTGATCTCTTTCAATTCGGACACCGTCTCGAACTTTTCCTTCTCGATGTCGAACAAGAACAGCGCAGAATTATTGCTCACGAGCAGCTTTTCCTTCTCGCGCAGCGGAAACAGATCGTGCCCTGTTGGGCTCAGGGGCAACTCGATTTTCTTCTCAATGGTGAGCTTGCCCTCAGCAAAGTTGATCCGGTAGAGACTCTCACCAAGAGCCCAAAGGCACATGCGTTTCTTGTCCCAAGTGACACCGTGCGCGTAAGGTAGCTTTAGATCTACAAAATCATCGGCGGATCGATGTAAGCGCAACATTCCATGATTGCTGCTTGCGGTAACGATTGTTCCATCCGGCAATAGTTCCGCCGAGTGACAGCTATCATAGGTGGGAAAGTCCTGTACGAGCTTTCGATCGTTGAACCGCACCAGTTGCACTCGTCCGTGGTACGCGATGAGCACATATACCACACCATCCATTTCCACTCGCTTGGCATCGGTGGGTTTGTATTTGATTTGTTCTTCGCCCTCGGCCGGGTAACTCCATAGCGCAGGCTTCCGATCGCCCTCTGAAAATGGAGCAATGAGCCGGACACGATTGTCTGACTGATCAACGCACAGTAAGGCTGGTGTTGTTGGGAAAATTTCTGCGAGTGAACCCACTTGTTTGGGTTCCGCTACGAGAGTGGTCGTGAATAAGCTGGTCAAGAATGCGAAGAGGAAGGTCTTCATACTTTTCCTTTGAAATGCCGAACGATTAGGGTTTTTCAGTTGTTGCACGATATATAACTATATAAGGGTCCTATTTCGTAACTTTTATATGTTGTTTTATTTGATCGGCCACTTGTTTACCCAGTTTCTTATAGCCGTTTTTTGTATAGTGTACATCATCACGCGAAGAAGGTGTCAGGAAGAAGGTGTCAGAAAAAGGTGTCAGTGTAGACCACGGTCTTTCTATATGAGTTCAGTATCGACGCATCAGCATTGAAAAGACCTTTCTTTTATCGGCGGCAATCTCCTCTACGAACCCAGGGAGCGTT
>JAUUYK010000186.1 GCA_030588285.1 Kiritimatiellales bacterium | reverse complement strand
CCTCGACCTCGACTTTTCAGCCATCTGGGATCGCATTGAAAAGCCCCAGCGGAATACCAACGGCGACCTGCCCAAGCAGGACGACTACCAGCTCATCGTCAGCCTCACCTACGATTTTTAAAATTCCGTGCCCGACGATCGCCTGCACCACCACCCGAGCCGCGCACCAAAAAGCACCTTTTTCAGTTAGCTGGTTTTTAGGGGGTTTCGGAATCAACGACTTCCCATTGGCCGGGAGTAGATTTTTCAGGACGATCTGGATCGGGAGATTTTTCTCAAGACCTTGTCGGAGGTTTGTGAGCGAACGGGCTGGAAGGTCTGTCCAAATGTCTGCACTGGCACCTATCTCGCGCGATTAATAGTGGGGGGAGCGTTGTTTTAACCGATTGATTATAATGGGGAGCGTTTTTAATACCCCGTCGATTTCGGCCTCGGTGGTATTTCGTCCAAGGCTAAATCGAATGGCCCCTTGCAAAAGCGATGGTTTAATCTGCATGGCTTTGAGCACATGCGATGCTTCGATGGAGCCGGACTGACAGGCTGAACCGGTGGAAACGCAGATGCCTTGATCATCGAGCATCAACAGAATGGCTTCGCCTTCGAGATGATCGAAACTCATATTAGATGTGTTGGGCAGGCGGGCTGCTGTTTTTCCGTTCACTACGGTACCTTCGCACGCAGCAAGAATCCCCCGTTCTAATCGATCGCGCAGCAATGTTATTTGTTGTGCATCGGTGGCAAGGTTCTGTTTTGCCAGTTCGCAGGCTTTTCCGAGACCCACGATATAGGGCACATTTTCGGTTCCGCCTCGGCGACTTCGTTCCTGATGCCCCCCTTTATTCAGCGAATTGAGTCGAGTTCCGCGTCGGACATAGAGCGCACCAATGCCTTTGGGTGCATTCAGTTTATGGCCGGACAGCGAGAGCAGATCGACGGGGGTTTGTTGGAGGTTTATGGGGAGCTTTCCGACTGCTTGCACGGCATCGGTATGAATCAGACCGTCGGCTTCATGGACGAGGTTAGCGAGTTTGTCGATCGGAGAAACCACGCCGGTTTCATTGTTGGCCCACATGAAGCTGGAAAATACGGGGTCTGCATTTTCCGAAAGCCCCTTTTTAAGGGTCTCAATATCTAGACCTCCGTCGGAATCAACGGGAATTCGGCACACCATAAACCCGTCTTTTTCGAGCTGACCGACGGGCTCAAGAATTGCGGCGTGTTCGGTGAAAGAGGTAAAGATACAAGGGGGGGTTCGCAGGGCGGTCGCTGCGCCACGCAGGGCGAGGTTGTTGCTTTCTGTTCCGCCGGAGGTGAAGACGATTTCGCTGGCATCAGAAGCGCCGAGCAGTGCTGCCACGGATTCGCGCGCTTGATCGATGGCGCGTTTGGCCTGATTACCCACGGTGTGCAAACTGGAGGGATTCCCCCACTGTTCTTTAAAGAAGGGCAGCATGGCCTCGAGTACTTCGGGGGCAACGGGGGTGGTTGAATTATGGTCGAGATAGATTGTTTGATCCATACGCTTCGCCGAGTATTCGGGTTAACTAAGAGCCAGCATGGCTTCGATGGAACGTGCGGCCTTTTTAGCAATTCCTTCCGGCACGATGATTCGATGCTGAAGGTCTTCAAGCGCCCAAAGTATTTTTTCGAGGTTAATTTTTTTCATGTTTGGGCAAAGCGCGCGATCGCTGACGGAATAGAATTTCTTTTTGGGGTTTTCGTTGCGCAGGCGATAGAGCAAGCCCATTTCGGTGGCCACAATAAATTCGGTGGCATCGGATTCACGAGCGAAGGTGAGCATTTGTCCGGTGGAAAGTAGTTGGTCGGCCATTTCACGAATACCGAGCGGGCATTCAGGATGCGCCATGATTACGGCATGGGGATGTTCGTCTTTTTCGTGCTTCAGATCACTTTCATGAATACGGGAATGGGTTGGACAATAGCCGTCCCAGATAATCATTTTCCGGCCGATTTTTTCCTGCACATAATGCCCCAAGTGGGTGTCGGGCACGAAGATGATTTCTTTGTCTTCAGGAACGGATTCAACGATTTTAATGGCATTAGACGACGTGCAGCAGAGATCGCTCTCTGCTTTAATGACGGCACTGCTGTTCACATAGGTGATCACCACGGCGCCGGGATGTTCGGATTTTTTGGCACGAAGTTGATCGGCGGTGATCATATCGGCCATCGGGCACCCTGCAAATTGATCGGGGAGTAGGATGGTTTTTTCGGGGCTAAGAATGGCGGCGGTTTCGGCCATAAAATGGACCCCACAAAAAACGACGATTTCTTCATCGAGCGTCGCAACCTTCTGGCTGAGTTCAAGCGAGTCGCCGGTAAAATCGGCAATGGCCTGAACTTCGTCGGCCTGATAGTTATGGGCAATAATAATGGCCCCACGCTCGCGTTTAATTTCTTGAATCTTTTCCTGAATAGATTTCATGAGTATTCCTCGGTCAAAAGTCGGGTATATAAAACGAACAATCGGGGAAAAACAAAACAACAAAGCCACCAGTTCCCGCTTCATTCCATTTCAAGCGTTTGGAGTTGATTCGTTCCACGGTCTGGATAAACTAGTTCCTTTGATTTTTAGGGAGATGTATGGCGGAGAAGAAAGAAACACCGATGATGGCGCAGTATCGGTCGATACGACGGGAACTACCGGAGGACACGATCCTCTTTTTTCGGTTGGGCGATTTCTACGAAATGTTTTTCGACGATGCTAAAATTGCGACTGACATTCTGGGGATCACCTTAACGAAGCGACATAATACGCCGATGTGCGGCATCCCCTACCATGCGGCACCGGGCTATTTAGAACGGCTAGTCAAGGCCGGCGTAAAGGTCGCAATCTGCGAGCAGATCGAGGACCCCGCCATCTCCAAGGGCGTGGTAAAACGCGCGGTAACTCGCATTGTGACCCCGGGCACGATTCTCGACGAAGTGGTGTTGGACGGAAACCAGAACAACTATTTAGCGGGCGTGTATCGGCATAAAGATCGGTTCGGTATATCGATGCTCGATCTTTCAACGGGCGAGTTTTGGATTGAGGAATCCGATGATATTGCCAGCATGCAGGCCAATCTTTCGCGCTATGCTCCCGCGGAATGCGTCGTGG
>JAUUYK010000149.1 GCA_030588285.1 Kiritimatiellales bacterium | reverse complement strand
ATAATCTCTTCATAGCCCTGGTTTGTGGGTTCGTAATAAATCGTATCTGTTGGGATGTAATCCTGATCGACAAAATGGTCATTCCCATTATGGGCATATTGATAGCTGGTATCCCCCTTATGCGGCTTTGGACCACTTTGTAGATATGTAGGAATGAGCAAGGTTCGGCCCTGCTCAACATCGTTTAAGGCTTTATTGATTGCCAGATACGCCGCATTACTTTTAGGCGCGCAGGCTAAATAGGTTGTGGCCTGCGCTAAGGCGATGCGCGCCTCCGGCATACCGATGAACTCAACGGCTTGCATGGTTGAAACCGCGAGTGTGATGCCGCGCGGGTCCGCATTTCCAATATCCTCCGAGGCTAGAATAATCAACCGGCGGGCAAGAAACCGAGGGTCTTCGCCGGCATACAACATTTTGGCGAGCCAGTAGACCGCGGCATTGGGATCTGAACCCCGAACGCTTTTAATAAACGCCGAGATCGTGTCGTAGTGTTCATCCTCATCATGATCATAGACCACGGCTTTTTTCTGAACCGATTCCTCAATTTCATGCCGGTTAAGATGTACCGTTCCATCTTCGTTCGGTTCAGTTGTTAATGCTGCAATTTCAAGTGCATTCAGGGCTCTTCGGGCATCGCCTTCACAAACGGCGGCTAAATGGGCTAATCCATCGGTCGCCGCAGTTACAAATCCGTTTAATCCGGTGGGGGCGAGTAGGGCACGTTCCAGCACCTGAACGATTGCACCTTCTGCTAGTGCCTGAAGTTGGAAAATCTGAGAGCGAGAATTTAAGGGGGTGTTGATGAAGAAAAATGGATTATGAGTGGTGGCTCCAATCAGAATAATATCGCCGTTTTCCACGTATGGAAGCAACACGTCTTGTTGCGCTTTATTAAACCGATGAATTTCATCAATAAAAAGAACGGTGTCCTGTCCGTTCATTTTTTTCCAGTGCTTGGCCCCTTCCAGCAGTTTTCGAAGAATCGCCACATTCGCTAAAACACCGCTGGTGCGCTCAAAACGGCGATTCGTCGTTTTGGCAATGACTTCCGCCAGTGTAGTTTTTCCACAACCGGGCGGGCCATACAGAATAATACTGTTAAAACGATCGGCCTCAATCGCGCGACGCAAGAGTTTTCCCTCGCCTAGAATATGATCCTGACCAATTATTTCGTTCAGAATTTTCGGGCGCATTCGCGCCGCCAGTGGAGCCGTACCGGCTCCCGCTTTTGCTTTTGGTGTATCAGATGGTTTGTTGAATAAATCCATGGAGAAAAGATAGCGGATTCGAAGGGAAAGAGAACCGTGAATTCACGGTTCAAAATAAAAAAAGAGAAGTAAGAAAAGGAACCCCGCGTTGGCCGTCTATTCAGGCGGACCTCTATCACCGTGGTAATAGATGTGGGTGCAAATCCGACCGGTTTCCGGAACCCTCCCTTTTTCAAGGGCATGCAGGCGCCAGTCCGAAGTATAAGCTCCCTTTTAATAATCATTGGGTAGGAGGAAGTGCCCATTTTCTCGAACCACGTAGGGTTTAGTTCCTTTCCTTAACTTCAGTTTTTAAGGTATCAGTTCAGTGCCGATTGAACGATCAAAAAAAGGGTTTTTTTAGTGTTAGAATTTGCCTTTCCGCGAAGGTTTAGCTACTTTAAATTTATGATCCGTTTGAAAAAAATACTGCTTGAAAAGAATCACTCCGTAATTCAATTCTTCAAATACTCCATGTGCGGCGGCCTCGCGATGGCTGTGGATATGCTCGTCTTCTTTCTCGTGGCATGGTTGCTTTTTCCTGCACTGACGGAACATGATGTTCTGGTTAAAATTCTTCATATCCAAATCGAACCCATTGCCGAAGGAATTCGGTCGTTAAATTTTGTGCTCAGTAATATTGTGGCCTTTCTGGTTTCGAATATGACGGCTTACATTCTGAATATTCTTTTTGTGTTTAAAGCCGGAAAATACAGCCGCCGAAAAGAGCTGGGATTATTCTATTTAGTATCCGGAATCAGTGTGGGGCTTGGCGTACTTGTGGGTGTGATCCTTATCAAAGGATTTGGGTTTTCAACTACCTCGTCTTATGTGGCCAAGGCCATTTCAACGGTCCTGATTAATTATGTCGCTCGAAAGTTTATAATTTTCAAAGGATAAATTCGGAAGCTCAAGGGGATCGGGCTGGACGGGGGATGCTATCCGCGCTGCTCGCTCGGCTTTGTTGTGAGGATAAAAAATAGCCCTTAAATAGATATTTAAGGGCTAAATAAGATCGCAAACTAGATTAAAAATTAGAGCGATTAGATTTCATTCGCTTTGGCCAACGCTGCTTTCACCTGCTGGGTAATAATCCTCCATTGCTTATCGGCAATCTGCTGCTTGGTTGCGAGCCATGATCCGCCGATTGCGCTGACGATCGGAAGCGAAAGATAGTCGTTCATATTGTCTAGGCTTAAGCCGCCCGTTGGGCAAAATTGGATGCCTTGCGAGGCATATGGCCCGCCGAGGTTTTTCAGCATATTCACCCCGCCCGCCGCACCGGCTGGGAAAAATTTAAGCAGTTTTAATCCCATCGCTAATCCGGCTTCAATTTCCGACGGAGTCATAACGCCCGGAATAAAGAGGGTGTCATTTTCTTGGAAATATTCGACGGTATCGGGGTTTAGTCCCGGCGCGAGTCCAAAGTCGACCCCGGTGTCGATGCACATTTTGGCCTGGTCTGGCGTAACCACGGTTCCGGCACCCAGCAACATTTCGGGCAGTGCTTTTTTGATGTTGGCCAAGGCGTCGGCGGCGGCGGCCGTGCGGCAGGTTACTTCAATTACATCCATTCCGCCGGCTAATAGTGCTTCGGCCAGTGGTACCGCATCGTTAGCATCGTCGATTACAATCACCGGAATTACCGGTCGTTTTAAGAGTTCGTTTAGCATGATTTTCTCCGTGTAGGGGGTTATATACGTCTAAGTTTCTCGTTGATATTCTGCCGATCCATCTGTGCGGTGGCGCGACCAACGAGTTCTGAATTTTGTGAGCGCGGCCCTGGTGGTGTCGGACCGTTTCTTTTTATTGCTTCGTAAAAAATCGGTAGGTCCTTGTCCACTTCATGGTTTCGCCCGGTTTTACAGCGACCTTGACGAATAGCTCGGGGCTCAGAGCGCCTCCGGTTGTGAACAAATTAAATCCATATAGAGGAAAATCGCCCTGAATATCCACGCCGGCGCCGGTTCGTGTATTTGTAATAATCACATGGCCATCCTCGGGATCATCCCCGAAACCTTGGAGGAGAAGAAGAATTCCTTTTTTTACCGGTTTTTGATAAGTCAGGCGTTTGTCTTTAATTTCCAAGGATCTTTTCGGCGGAAGGCGAACTTTGTTTATCGTTGGCGAAAAGTTGAATTCAACTTCATATCTTTCATCGATGGGATCTTCATCGATTTTGAAGAAATTATGACAGTATTGATCCTCTATAATCCGGTGTTTTCCGGTGTTTTTAAGCGAGCTTCGTACCACCAGTTCCGATGTGCCCTCGAGAAGCTCCATATGCTTTTCATACTCATATCCAAAACCGTACTCATCACTTAATATATGGGTGTATGTGATCCAATTTGTTCCGTGTTTTTCCGTCCACGTTCCAGAATCGACAATGTCATAGCCCCCATTAAAGCTGTATTTTTTATCCCCAGAAGGCTTTCGAAGGAGGCCTACCCCGACCTTCATAAAAGTTTCACCTGATTTTGCCTCTTCAAATCGCTGTGGAATATTCTTATTGATGCCGGCACTGAATTCTT
>JAUUYK010000172.1 GCA_030588285.1 Kiritimatiellales bacterium | reverse complement strand
TACTGTTGATAAATAAGCAGTCGCAACCCTCCTTGTTGGTGGCAAATACGTTTGCTGCAGCTCGGCAGATTCCAAAACGAAATACCGTCTATTTAGATATTCCTGAAAGCGCCTATGGAGGATCGGCCACGATTTCACCAGAGCAATTTACGAAGTTGATCTGGGAACCGGCGAATGCGGCTGCGAAGAAGCAGGGCATTGATCGGCAGATTCTAGCATGGGTCTACTCGGTCGATTTTCCGATTCGTGTGAAAACCGATGCTAGCGATCGCAAGCAGATGTCGGTGGGCGGGCTGACGTTTATGCGGAATAAAATCCCTGAACTGAGTCTAATTGAAGAGGGGAAATATCTCTCCAAATTGTTTGCTGGGCCAAATGAACGACTTAAACTAAATTTAAATGCGATGTCGTTGGGGGTCCAAAAAACGGGGCTAGGGGAAGGAATTAGGATTCCGGAGGAGGTGGCGTGGTTGCAAGATGGACTGCGCGATCGCATGCCGTTGCCGAGTATGATGCTGGGCTATATCGGCGAAAATGGAAACGGGGTGCAAACGGTGCTTGATTGCATTAACCGTGGCGTTCAATCGAATTATCGCGGCATGCGGTCGGGTATTAATTTTGTAATGAGCGAAGGCGTTCGTTCAACCTGTCGCGAGTGGCAGTTTTATCCCGCGGTTAACGAACTGAACCAACGCGGCATAACCGCCACCGTTACCACAAACTTTCCCGCCGGAGCTCAAAATGTGATGGGCGTGATGGTTGGGGCCGAAAAGGTGGATCCATCATCTATAGCTTCCTTTGCTCCGGGGGCCATGGCGGAACATCTCACGAGTTGGAGTGCTGAATTTCAGCGCCCGCAAACCAAGCTGACGGCCTGGCTAGCAGCCGGAGCAACGGCTTCAGCGGGCTCGGTCGTGGAGCCGTATTCGAATCCGAATAAATTCCCCTCGGCGCGTTTCTATGTTTTTTATGCCTCTGGGTGCAGCATGCTCGAAAGTTTTTACCAATCCATCGCATGTCCGTTGCAGACGCTCTTGCTGGGCGACCCACTGGCCATACCCTACGCTATTCCGCTGGAGGTTAACGTGCTGGGCGCTGACACGATTAAAAAAAGGTTCACCTATCTAGCAACGGAAAAATGTAAAGTGGCTAATCTGAAGTTTCTGTACTCTTTCTTGTTAGATGGGAAAGAAGTTCGCGAGGTTTCGGAGGATAATTCCCTGAGCCTTCATGCGGTTGAAATGGCCGATGGCTATCACGAATTGCGCGCTGTTGTCCGCATCGCGCATCAGGTGCAATTTAGCTCCTCGGCGGATAAAATCATTACGGTGAATCGGTTGGGTCGCTCAGTAAAAATACGACCGGAAATAGATCGTCTTGCGAGGTATGAACACAGCGTTAAAGTGCAGGTGGGCGGGCAGGAAAAACCTGAAAAAATACGCTTAGTTTCTGGCGAACTCGTGCTCGATGAACAGGACTACGATCCTGAAGTCGAACTCGTATTTAATGAACTTTTGATCGGCGAAGGGCCCAACCGTATTCAGGCGATCGCCATTTATGCCGATGGAATGGAAGTCGCCAGCCCGCCGATTAGTTTTGTTGTTCAGTTCAAGGGCGATGCTTAAAGTTACAACGGGAAAAATAAGTCATGAAGAAACCATGTGTGTTTTTTGATCGCGATGGCATTGTGAACAAATCACCGGGACCGGGCTATGTTGAGCGCTGGGAAGACTTCCATCTTCAGCTGGGCTTTATCTCTGCGCTAAAAATAGCGATAGCAAAAGGCTATCCATCAATAATTATCACCAACCAGCAGGGCGTGGCTAAAGGGCTTTATTCTAAAGAAAAACTGGCCCAAATCCATGGTAATATGCGCGCGCAATTTCGTGCACACGCCGTGGATGTGATCGATGTCTTCAGTTGTACGCACTATGCCACTGATCACTGCGACTGCCGAAAACCCAAGCCGGGACTATTTTTTGAGGCCTCGAAAAAATACGAGCTGGATCTTTCCCGCTCATGGATGATCGGCGACAGTGAAAAGGATGTGGAAGCTGGGCAGGCCGCCGGATGTAGAACTATTCGGGTTTGCCCTCTCCTGGAAAAAACCGCCGCCGAATTTCAGGTGGAAAAAATCGATGAAGTTGCCGCCATTTTAGAACAGGAGTTGGTCTCATGCGTATCGTGAAAACAAACAGTCCGGAAGAAACGTGGACGCTAGCTGCTGAGCTGGCGGAGGAGCTTCCGGCAGGAACCGTGATGGCGTTGCACGGCGATTTGGGCGCAGGAAAAACCTGTTTTATTCAAGGGTTTGCTGCCGCACTGGGGATCGACGAACCAGTCACTAGTCCAACCTATACCCTGATCGGCGAATACGAAGGGCGTTTGCCGTTGCATCACATTGATCTCTATCGCCTCGCGGGTCCGGAAGAAGCGCTGGGCCTTGGGTTAGAGGAATATTTCGACGCAAACGGCATCACCGCTATCGAATGGGCTGAGCGCGCGGAAGGACTCTTGCCTCCCGATATGTTGCACATTGAAATCAAGACCGATGAAACCACCGAAGAACGGACGTTTCGTATTTTTAAGGAGAATCAAACGTGAGAATTTTTGCCATTGAACTGAGCTCCCGGTTTGGAAGCATTGCGATTGTTGATGACGGCGTGGTTGTGCAGGAAAAAAACTGGGAAGAAGATTTTAAGAATCGGCAGCAACTTTTTGACTCGCTCGAAGAATTGGACGTGGACTGGGATACAGTTGATTGTTTTGCAGTGGGGCGTGGTCCGGGGGCTTTTTCGGGAATGCGGGTCGGTTTTACCGTGGCAAACTCGCTGGCGGCTCCGGGAGATAAACCTGTGTATGCCCTGAACAGTGGTTCCGCACTGGCGGTGCAACGGGGTGAGAAACGCGTGGCTGTAGTGGGCGATGCGCGCCGAAAAAAGGTATGGGCTGGTGTTTTTTGTGGCTCTGAGTTGGAGCAGGAGTTCGCGTTAATGGAGATCGAAGAACTCCGTGCATTTATTCCTGAAGGAACGTTGGTAGTTAGTCCTGATCACGACCGGCTGGAGGATGTGCTGAAAAATTTCAAAACTCTGGAATCGCCGGACCCAGTTTTTCCGACGGCGGGAAAATTAGGTGAACTTGTTTTTTGCCGATTGGAGCAGGGGATTGCTTCGGAGCCCTTTGAGCCACTCTATATGCACCCGCCGGTCTTTATTGCGCCGCGCTTTCCTGCTCATTTAGATGTTGTATAGATAGGTGGTCCGCTCCCCCATATTTTGATAACCAAGAGGTTACATGGTTTTAAAATACCTTTCCTTCCTGGCTTTTTTCTCTTTAATTAGGCTTGAATTATTTTTTGTTAAATATACTCTGT
>JAUUYK010000051.1 GCA_030588285.1 Kiritimatiellales bacterium | reverse complement strand
TCATTATATCCTCGTCAGAAAGGTACGGTCCAAGTGGTTCAAGGTGCTCTCTTATTTTACCTAGATGAAGAGAGAACGGATGGATTATATCAATATTTTCTGCACCCGAGATCAGTTGCATCTCAAGTTTTCCAAAATATCCAACGCGTTTAAGGGAGGTTGTTTCGATGTATATGCCTGTTTTTTTTGCATAGTTTTCATTCCAGTATTCAACCGTTGGAATCATCGCTTCTGATTCAGGCCCCTCAAACATCTGGACCGTAACAGTGATGATCTCCGACTTAGATTGATCAGCATTATCACGGCATCCAACTAGACCAAAAAACAGGAGTATAAAGATAATAATTCTACACATAAGTAACCCTCAATTGCATTGAACCTTACTGGATGAAACAGAAGTTTTTATTCCTACATAAAAAATAACATGAACTATAATTATATCAAGTTTTAGCTCTTTGAGCCGCTTGCAAAACCTCCAGGCACGTGCGCATCCATCTTTAAAAGAGTAAGGCAAATCAATTGGATGCCGCCATTTTGAGCGAAAAACAACGGATGGCCTTGCTCAGATCCGCCTAAGAACGTACCGCAAAAAAAGCCGGCCAAATGGGATTTGGTTTCTAATGGGTCGATGTAAAGAAGACCCTTGGCATTTTGAGTGCCCTTATCAGAATGCGTGCCCCTTTGTTTTAAGCTTTCTAATCAGAGTCTATTGACAACATCTTCACCTTCAATTAAAGATCACTTAAGCACAATTCAACAAGGATTCGGTGAAACATGAATGGCAGATTGATTAGGATGGAGAACGGCGCAACCGTTGAGGAATACGCGATTCAAGGCAACCGGATCACAATTGGAAGGGAACTGGGCAACATGGTGCAATTGTCTCACCCAAAGGTTTCCAAACAACATGCTCTAATTCACCTGGGCGCGTTATCCACGATTGAAGATCTGGATTCCAGCAATGGAACCACAGTGAACGGAGAACCCATCAGTGGAACTCGAAAACTCAACGATGGCGACCGGATTCGCTTTGGATCCGTTGAATGCAAATTTTATTACGGGGCCGGCTCAAGCGTCGTGTTACCCATCGACGATTCCGAAGAGTCGATTGCGATGACGATGATGGGCACCGTACCGCGCGAGGTGAAGGAACCGGAACAAAAAAGAAAACGTTCTTGGTTCAAACGAAAATAACCGCGAATCACGTCTGTGTTTTCATTGAGCCTAACTCGATTTCCTGCGGATCTCGCTCCGACCGTTTTCCACGACGCGACGTTGTAGATTTTCTATGTCGAATAAACAAAGAGGCATCGGGTTCGACGCAAGCCAGATCCATCGGGGCAATCTGCTTCCACCACATTTCTTTCGCCTCATCCATCCAGGCGGTTCCATCGGGATCCGTTTCCGCTACGAGTTTTTTAAGCCGCTGAACAAGTACTTTGGCTGACGCGGGTCGATCGGCTGGGTTTTTCGCGAGGCATTCGCGCAACAGCCGTCCGAACGCCTCGGGAATTCCGGCGGCGGAGAACTCCGATAAGGGCGGTGGTTCGTCCTGAACCTGTGCCAGCAGGGTGGATATCTGCGATTTTCGTGCATAGAGGTTCTTTCCGGTCAGGAGATACCAGCCCACCAGCGCAAGACAATAGAGATCGGCGCTGGCGCCGACCTCGCTCTCTTCTTCGGTGGCCTGTTCTGGCGCCATGTAGGCCGGCGTGCCGGCAATGGCACCGACCACGGTAAGATCGCCATCGCCGTCTGCGATGGTGTCGGAACCGGCATGGCGAACCATGCCGAAATCGAGCAATTTAACTTGGTCCAAATGATCCAGCTGGCGGCTTATAAAAATATTATCGGGTTTAATATCGCGATGAATCAAATCTTGCTCATGGGCCTCAGAAAGACTGGAGGCAACATCCTTCAAGATGCGCCGAACCCGCTCAGCAGGTTGAGGGCCAAACGTTTTCACCAATTGCCGCAGGTTGATTCCGTCCAGCAGTTCCATCACATAGAACAGGTCGCCGTTATCGCTGATTCCAAAATCATAAATTTGAATTGTATGGGGGGATTCCAAATGAGCCAGCGAGCGAGCCTCACGCTCGAACCGCGCTTCTGTCGTGAGTTTCGCGGACATGTCATGCCCCGAGGTAATGGTCGAGTGGATGAGTTTAATGGCGACGGGTCTCGCGAGCATTTTATGTTCACCGAGCCACACTTCGCCCATGCCCCCACGACCGAGAAGACGGAGCAACTGATAGCCCTCAAGCGCCCGCATTTCCTCCTTGGCATCGCGGGCATCGCGCTCCGCCAGGTTCGCCCGCACATGCGTCGCGACAATATACCGGGCGAAAATGAACGCGATGCCGGTCGCGATCAACATAGCCACGAAGGAGACAATAATATTTCTCCGCATACTGTTGCGCGAGGCGCGCAACATTCCATCGAGTGATCCAATGCAAACCACGCGCCAAAGCGCCTCGCCGGGAACATCGATCGTACGCGATACCGCCATAAATCGTTCTCTGTTCTGTTCGAATTCAATATGGAAAATCTCGTCTGAGGTCGCGCTCGACGCTTCTGAAAAATAGTTCTTAAAAAGTGAATCTTCGATGTTTTCGATCCGAGGAACGGAACCCTTACCCTTGCGATCACGCCCAGAGGACTGCCTAAAGCCGGGTAGCGCAATAATTTCACCCTTTCGCGAATGAATCATAATGCGGGTTCCGTATCGGGCCTCAAGTTGTTCTACTTGTCTAGAGAAACTGTTCAGGTTGAAGTCGACTTCAATAATAGCATTCACCGCGCCTTCGTTCGAAAAGAGCGGTTCGGCGATGGTTAAACCGATCAAACCACTATCGTACCAAGGATACGGATCGCTTGTTATTCTTGCCCCTTCCTGTTTGGCTTGCAAATACCATGGCCGGGTTCGCGGATCATAGCCAAAGTCCGGTTCATCCCGGATTAAAACCGGCGGGGTTTTACTGATATTAAACTCACGCAGATGGGTTTTCCCGCTGGGTTGCATTCTTCGCACGGTTAAAATCAGGTCGGATTGATCCCGCAGGGAGTCCTTCAGGAAAATGCCGGTATAATGTCCCTGCTCATCGCCTATGCCAAGGTACGCCAGAGCAGGACGATTATTGAATTGGTTAGCCATCTCTGACGCGAAGGTGGCACCTTCGAACTCCAGCCCGTTCCTTTCCGAAAAATCCAAAAGGGCCTTGAGCGAAGTTTCGCCCTGATCCAAAATTTCCTCCACCTGCCAATGGATGAGAGAGCCCACTTCCGTGAAATTTTTGATGGCGAGGTGTTCCATATTTTCCCGCGCGCTTTTGAGGGAAACGAGGGTGATCGTCAGGCCAAGTCCGCTGACCAATACAGGGATAAGAATCAGGATGGACAAGGGTGCGGCGAGCGCTCGGGTTACCGAATGCGACACGGTATCCGTGATATGTTGTGTCATCATATTTTTGATCCTTTGACAGCGCCCATAAAAGTTAGAAAATCGATTCTTACTCCCAAAAATTTAACACCTGAATATTCTCGATTCCGGATTTCACAGCCCCTTTTCAGGGTCTGTTTTACGTTCGGATCAGGATTTTATTTAGTCATAAACGCCCACTCTACATCACCGTAGATGGACCGCTAAACGGCAAAAAAATCCACCGCTGAAAATCTATCCCGGCCTAAAAACATCCCGCCGCTCGACACATCATAAGCCTAGCGGGGTCCAAACTAACCAAAGCCGAAGAGTTGGGCGTGACCATTCCGAGCGAAGAGCGCACCGCTTAAAACCGGCCAAAGGTTAGTTGAGCTCGAAGTTCTGATCGGTAGGATGATCCCCCCAGGTCTGCGACTCTGAAAACCGTGTTATTCCGCCGACCGTTATCGTGATGGTGTAAGGGGTGTCTCCATAATTAGCGGGCGTATTGGTTTGGAGGAAAAAAATTCCGGTCACATCGGTGACGGCGACCTCCCCATCCAGGGAGGTTCCGACGGTCGCATTTTCGACCCGTACGGTATGGCTAGAGTCGGTCCATACGGTTCCGCCAATACTTACCGTGTCTTGAACTTGATCCATCGGAAAATTTTGATCTCTGGGTTGGTCGCCCGTAAATGATCCAAAATATTTTTTCGTTGTACCCCTCGTGACCTCCACCCAGTATTCGCCGGATCCATTTGGGGTGTCCGTTTCCAAGAAGAATTGTCCGTTTTGGTCGGTCAAGATGACCTGATCGTCCATACTGGTTCCCACCAAGGCATCGGCCACGGGGGTGATTTGGGAGTCGTCCGTCCATACGGTTCCTTGGATACTGCGATTTCGTTGGAATTCCTCTCCGGCCGCACAGTCCCGAATTCGGTAAAAACGGGACGTGAGATAGTGGGCGTCCCCATCAAAATAGCTCCCGGCTCCCGGTACAAATTCGTACGGAAGCCAGCGCTGTAAGTCGCGGGACGTTTCGAGGATATAACACCAGTCTTTTTCGCCGGCGGTAAAGTTGAGGTTTATATTGCCCCCCACTCTTTCAATAATGAGATCAGGAATTTGGGGATTTCCTGCGGTTTGAATGGTAAAGCTGGTGCTCGACAAAAAAACACCGGCGGCAAAAACGCCAGGATAGCTGGCATCATTCAAATCCTTTATTTTAAAGAAGGTTAGCCCCACTTCGTAGGTTCGCCCGGGCGACAACACGTCCGCTGGAATCGTGCATTGCGCTCCACTGGTGAACTCTTCGGGATCAATATAGAACACCTCATTTTCCTGCTCATTTTCAATTTCTATTTGAATGATTTGGTTTCCAACCGCCAAGGAGGAGCTCCATCCAATTAATGGGTTCCATGCGATGGTGAAAGGTGCCGCTTCATCAAGATTTTGTAATTCAGAAAGATTCGTCACGGTTGGGACTTCGGGATAGTCGTCCGTTGCACCCAGACTAACGGCAACCGTTTTTAGCCCATTGCTTAGCGTATTTAGATTAAAGGTAAAATCGCCATTCGCAAAAAAATAATCCAAATCGGTTTGCGAAGCAAAGGTTGCATCGCCGCCCATTTCAGCGCCCCATTCGTCGTGCTGCAGGGGTAAGCTACGGCTATTTGCTCCGACGATTACCGAGGCCTCTTTCACGCGATTAAAGGCATTGAGTTCCACCTCTAAAAAACAGCTGAAAACCCCAGAACTCACTGGAACACCTCCTGTTTGTTGATATTCTCGGGTTTTACCCACAAAAATAAAATCTGCATCGGGAGGAGTTTGAGGTTCGTTACTAGACGTATGAAAAGATCCTGTTTCAGAATTACCCGTCAGTTGAAACCCGGCGGCATCACGAAAGCCGCTTAGATCGAGGGTCCAGCCCACCTCAATATTGGCGGGCAAATCAAAATCGTATTTGCACAGTAGCACGGTATTCCCCTCGACCCATTCATGCTCAAATCCATCCGAATCAACGCCGGTTCCGGTCCAGCTTATGACGGAATAATTCGGGTCCATCGGATGGGAAAATCTAAAGGCAATGGCCGAATCTCGCGGGATACCCCACGCATACGGACGAGGAATCACGCCCTCCAGCGTCGCCCCTAAAGCCGTTCCAGGAAGTGCCGTGGTCTTAATCGGGAAACTCAACATCTTGTAATATCCCGCAAGAGCCTGAGCACCTGGATAGGATGTGGTATTAGAATCGGCGAGTTTAACAAATAATAACTCCGCACGATAGGCATGGCCGGGTTGCAACCGATCCGAAGGAAGAACAACTTGAGTGGACGTACCATTAAGAGCATCTGGGGCACCAGGCCCCCCACTTTCATAGAGATCTTCCCCTGTGCTTTCATCGAAAATGCTGCACATAATGAAATCATTCATTGTTCCGCCGGTCATGGCATCCCATTGCACCGTAATCGCTGTAGAATGATTGGCCGACTGAAGCGAAGTATAATTCGAGATTAAAGGCACATTGGGGTAGTTATCGCCCACCAAATTGAGGGGAATGATTTGTGTACCATCATGCTCGGTTGTGACATGGATGGTATAGGTTCCATTCGTTTTGGACGTATTGAGATCCAACAAGTTATCGGTTCTATACTCATACATAAACGTAGAATCTTCGGGATCCTCACGGGTTAGAGGCAACTGCTCTCCGTCTGGAGTCTCTACTGAGCCAGCAACAACTGAGTTCGTCGTTTCCCCAAGGACAAAGGCCTCAAAAAGCAGCGGTTCTTCGTCAGAACGTTCATCCATAAAAGCAACGGTTGAGCTGACCTGCTCAAAGCATTGTCCCTTCATTACGACCATGAAAGGAACATCTGCAGCCTTCGCAGAAGAAATCAGGCTCGCGAATAGTCCGGCCATGAGCCAACGCCCTATGAAGCGGTGCATTTGTGAAAGGCGAGCAAACGCCGCTAAAGTTACTGTTGATTGCTTTTTCATTAGGATTCCTTTTTTTAGAAATAAAATGTGCACTCAGTTTTTTATCCTTCCCTTCTCCTCCGCAAACGCAACTTAACAACCATAAAACACGCACAAACCATAAGCATTTGAGGCAAGTTTGTTTGTATACCTTCCATGAAAAATGTCAACCCACCATTCGGTCGATGCCGAGCCATGAACGCAACCGGATTCTGCCCAGCGGAATGACGGCGGCCTATGAAACCCATCCGTTGCTGAGCATACGATCGCGCCGCTCAGATCACCGAGCGCAAAACCGATCAAGGCACCACCACCTACAGCTACACCGTCCTCGGTCAGCTCGCCTCTGAATCCGTTAATATAGACGATGCTTCCAGCTTCGTTAACTACACCTACGCCGTCGCCGGAAACCGCCAGTGGCCAACGACAATTACACTTACTGATTAATTAGCCGATAATTTGCGTTCATTCCGAAAGGAGGAAATGAGTGCGGACTACGGATCAACAGGTAAGGAGATTATGGATGGAATATCAAAAATGTGGAACAATCGAGTCGGCGGCGATGAGGGCGAATATGTCGCCTAAAACAGCTTCGAAATATATAAAATCAG
>JAUUYK010000063.1 GCA_030588285.1 Kiritimatiellales bacterium | reverse complement strand
TGGGCCCGTTTTATGACTTTGGACCGTTGGCCGCGTGAAGATTTTATTGGACAGAAGGGGGTTATCTTTTCGGTCGAAAAATTTGGGGTGGGTTTTTTTTTCGACTTAAATTTTAATTGGGCGGCGCAGTGTTAATAGGATTCCTCCAAAGGTCACAATGTAGCCAGCCAACTTGGTATTGGGCTCCTTTTCTTCCGAAATTTCCGTTTGCGATGTTTGTTTTGCCAATAGCGGGATTGAGAGAGGGGCGAGTTGTTCTGGGCTGTCTTCCGATTCAACTACTGTAGAGATTGGTTCGTTAGGGATCTTGTCGATTGCGGCGAATAGTGCGGCCTGATTTTTTAGGCCGGAATCATTTCGTTCGTCTTCGCCTCGGATAATCATCATCTTTTCTTGAATAACCGAAACGGTAAGGCAGCTTCCTGGGGAAGCGATAAGCCGGTTTTTTGAGATCATTTCTGTGAGTGTTTTCTTTTTGAAAGAGATGGGACTGGGGAACTCAATACGTAGGGTGCCGGAGTCGCCAAGAATAATTTTACGGCTGGGATCTTTCAAAAAGGTGGTGAACGGGTTTTCTTTCGTTTCGATGCGAACGGTTCCGCCGAGCACATGAATTTCGGCTGATCCGCCGGAGTCGGCCTTTGTGGCGAGTTCAAGTCCGGTGATGCGATAGGTGGAATTTCCTTTCACAAAAACTTGTCCGGTTCCGGTGCCCTTGTTTCCGATGGAAAGAATGCCCTTTACAAGGGTTCGATCTTTCAAGGTGATGGAGCCTTTGCAGGCGGAGGTTCCGAAACCTTTGGCCGCAAGGGCCACTTGAGCATTAAGCGAAATGTTGTCATTCAGGGTTAAATTCGCGTCCCCTTTGGCCGATGCGGGAATGTTAACGGTACGTCGATGAGAGATTGGGTTCCAAAGATTAATCTTTCCGTTTCCCTGCAAAGAGAGTTCCTTCCCGTAAAGATGCATCCCATTATTGAGCTGAATGGTACTGTTGATAATGATTACGCTGTTATTCTCTCGGAAATGGGCCGGCTCATTGGCGGTTGGAATGTGATTGAGTTTCCAATTATATTGATTGTTCCAATCGGCGGCGGTTTCATCGCCCCTCCATTTGTTAACGCTTTGTGCCTGTGTCGTTGCTGCGAGTAGCAGTGAGGCGATGATCAGGTTTGTGTTTAGTCGATAGCGTAGTGTTTTCATGAGCTCGGTCCGAGGGTTGAAATATTTGTGGAGTATAAGCAATATACGTGCCTGTTTTTATAAAAATATAAAAAAATATAGGAATCTTCAACGGTGTGGCATACAACATGCTTGGCTAAGTAATAAAATGTTAGGTAAAGATGAAAACCAAGGTGTGGGAATTATGAGTAATACAAATAAAAATTTGATATCGCATGATACCGGCCAGTTGCAAATCCCCTATGCTGAATACGTTACTTTAATTGAGAAAGTAGAGGAGGGCCTTCGTTTAAATCAGGTGAAAGATGCTGTGCTTGCGGATTTAAAATTGTTCGAAGAGGGGACGCCCTCTGCCCAAACCTCGTCGCCTGCGAAGCCGAAGGCTAAGAAAATTGCGCCTAAAAAGGAAAAAGTCGCCGTTGAGTTCAACGCCGATGAATCGGTTGTCGAAGCATCAAATTCGGCTGATACATCGAAAACACCGGAGAATAGCAAGGCCTCTTCAAAGGGACGCGCCGCGCCTGTGGCAATCTCAATCCCTCCAATTAAAAAGGATGTTTCGGTTCACTTTAATCAACTCGACGAGTCCGGTCGGCTTTTTAGTGTTTTTAAACAGTACTACACCTGTTTGAACGATGCCTGTGGCGGAACGGTTCGGGTGACGATGAAAGACGGATTATGCAGTTTTTGGAACTATGATGAATGGGAGGAATTTGCCTTTATTGATATTTTAGAGGGGAACTTGCGTATTTCTGTTGATCCACGGTATACGAAAGCACTGCTGTCGCTTAACCTCTGCGAAGTGCCTCGTTTGCTTTCGAGTCGCCGGAGCATGGTTAGTGTCCTCGTTGACGACTTGAATAATACCATGCTCGATCTATTGGCTAAGGCATTTAAGGAAGTGGGTCTTCCTGCAAGTTAAGGTGAAAGTTAATAATGAAAATGAATAAACAAAATTACATGGTAATGATTACGCTGGCGGCGGTAATTCTGATGGCTTTTAATGCGGCGATCTTGGTGGGTGTGAGCAAAGGCGCAATTGCGCCGGTAAATAATATAATGTTGTGGGGCGGGTTTGTTGTCTTGAACGTCGTCTCCATTTTGTGGGCAATCAGCCTGCTGGGGCTTCAGCCTTTCGTGGTTGCATTTTCCTATGTAGCGGGCGGGGCCTTGGCCTATATGGGCGTTCAGGGGGCGGCCGATATTAGCGTGGCCGAAGTGATAACCGCTGGCGCAACCTATGGCGCATTCGGCGCACTAGCCATCGGTAATTTAACCGCTAAAGTTCGTTTCGTGTTTTTTAAAAAAGGGCAGATTCCTGTTGTCTTCGTGATTATCGGGTTGCTAGTACTTGATGCTGTGCTGAATAGCGAAATCTCTAGCGCCAGCGGCACGGTGATTCTTAATGTGGTGATTTTTCCTTTCGTTTTATCCGGCGTGATTGTCGGGCTGATCTGGTCTGTACTCAACCGCTACGGCATTGGCCGTAAACCGGCTGAAGTGCTTGCTGCCATTGCCGAAGAAACCCCTGCCAAGTCGGGGAAATCCTCCGCCGTTTCCTCGAAAAAGCTAGTCATTAAAATTCCGGAAGCTGCGGTTGTGGCAGAAGAGCAGGCGGAGGTCGCCCCCCCGAAACCTTCTAAAAAAGGGAAAAAGTCCAACAAGGTTAAACCGGTTGCTCCGGTTGTCGCGAAAGTTACTTCAGAAGTCGCGCAGCCCGTTGTGGCTCCGGTGGCCCCGGTGGAAGAAGCAAAACCGGAAGAAGCATTCTTTCCCCTAGAAAATGATACCGTTGATTTTTTAGTGTCGGAAAAAGAACCCGACCTGATCGATGTTATGGCTTTGTCGGATGCCGATACTTCGGAGTCGCCTGAAGATTCTGCTGCGGGCGATGATGCTGTGGCGGACGAACCCGTGGATTCTATATCCCTCGATACTTCGGAGTCGCCTGAAGATTCTGCTGCGGGCGATGATGCTGTGGCGGACGAACCCGTGGACTCTATATCCCTCGATGCTTCGGAGTCGCCTAAAGATTCTGCTGCGGGCGATGATGCTGTGGAGGACGAACCCGCAGATTCTATATCCCTCGATACCGAAAAAGAACCCGATATAATAGAAGAAGATGTTCAAGCCATCCCTGAAAAAAAGGATCATGACTGGCTTGGTGGTCACCTCGATTTGCTGAATAAGCTAAAATAAAAACAAAGGAGAAAACTATGGCTAATGATAATACGCAGATTTTCTACGATGGAAATGGGAACCCCGTTGCGGTTCAGATGCCCATTAATGATTACGAAAAAATCATTAAAGGTGCGAAAGAAGCAGTTGATGCTAAGGATGCAATTGCAAAGGCAATTGATGCCTTGCAAGGGGCTCTTTAAGAATTATTTTGTGCTCTTTAAATCGGGGTTTAATGCGTGGATTAGTCCACCTATTGAATCCTTTTTTAGTTGGGCATGGCTTGGCCTTGCTATCCATTGAACTCTACGAACGTTTCTGAAATGCCTAAACCTTTCTAAAACGATGCTTAAGGAATTCGGGTGGGATACTCTTATGCTCTCAGCGCGCCTAGAATGAGACGAAGTCGTTCCTTCGGTTTCGCCCCCATGCCTAGTCTGTTTTTAAGACATCGCCGATGTTCACGGCGGCCATAACGCCCTTGGCCGTTTCGAGCACGCTTGTGGTTTTTCGAGGGGCAAAGGCGAGCTGTCCCGGGCGCAAGCCTCTGGAAATTTTAAGCACTCGAAGGTCGGCGTCCAGAAATGCGGCATCAATTGGGAATCGCATAAACCACATATGAATGCTTCGGCAAGGGCGCAGCAGCATACCGGTGTCGGGGGCAAGGGAGGCGTGCCCGAGCAATCCACACATGCGGGCTAGCATGCCTTCTGTAAGAAGCACCTTCGAAACCACCACGGTTCCGTCTTGTATCAAAATGCGTGACATAATTCCTGAAATCCTAGATTCTATTCGTTCTCTAATTTTCGAGTTTCTCGTTTTAGGTTTCACGTTTCAAGGATAATTATGGCACTTAAAAGTATGACAGGTTTTGGCGAAGGCGCGGCAACGTCCTCCGGGATTCGGGTAACGGTCGAACTCAGCTCCGTTAATCGTAAGCAATTGGACATTAATGTAAATTTGCCCCGCAATCTGGTGACGCTCGATGCGCAGGTGCAGAGCATGATTCGGGCGGAGTTTTCTCGCGGCCGGGTTTCCGGAATGATCCGAGTAGAAGCCGCCGATGGTGCGGCCGGGCAGGTAACGATCAATGCCAAACTCGCCGCCCAATATGTGGAAGGAATTCGCGCAACGGCCGAAAAATTGAATCTTCCCGACGATCTCGGTGCCGAAACAATTGCCCGTTTGCCGGGCGTGGTAGGGCTGGAACAGGAAGATATCGATGCGGATCATGTTTCGCGGGCCCTCGATGCGGCCATGAAAAAAGCTATGCGTGGTCTCTCCCGAATGCGGTCCGCCGAAGGAAAAGCCCTCGATAAAGATTTGCGCGAGCGCCTCTCTCTGTTGGAAGAGCAGGTGAAACTAATCCAAACCCGAGCCCCATCCGTTACCGCCAGCTATCGCGAAAAATTAATTCAGCGGTTAGAAGAAGCGGGGCTGGAAAACCTGCTGGCCGACGACCGGATCGTACGTGAAGTGGCGCTATTTGCCGACCGCTGCGATATTAGCGAAGAGCTGACCCGTTTAAAAAGTCATCTAGCACAAACCCGCAAGCTGTTTCGTTCGGCGGAACCCGTCGGACGTACACTCGATTTTCTGTGCCAAGAGCTGTTTCGCGAAATTAACACCGTCGGCTCCAAAGCCAACGAAGTTGAGATCACCTGTTCCGTTGTGGCCTTCAAAACCGAGCTCGAACGGATTCGCGAGCAGGTTCAAAATGTTGAATAAAGGGAGAGGAAAAATTGTGGAAACTGTTGAACATAATTTAATTGAACGAGAAACGTTGCACGCGTGCTCAATCCGCCCGTTGATGATTGTGGTCTCAGCCCCCTCTGGTGCAGGAAAAAGTACGCTATGCAATCGGCTGGTGGATGAATTCCCGAGCATAAAGTATTCGGTCTCTTGCACCACTCGTGATCCACGGGGTGAGGAGAAGGATGGCGAGCACTACTTCTTTCTCACCAAAAAAGAGTTTAAGGAGCGGATTAAAAATGGCGAATTTTTGGAATGGGCCAAAGTGCACGGCAACTTTTATGGCACGCTCGAAGATACCGTTTTGTTTTCTATGGAAGAGGGGAGTCATGTGATCCTCGACATCGATGTGCAGGGCGCAAAACAGATTCGTGGATCGTTGGTTCGGCTCGATCCTTCCCACCCAGTCCGTTGCGGTTTTATCGACATCTTTATCTCGCCCCCCTCCATAGACATTCTCGGGAAACGTCTGCGCGGGCGCGGAACCGATGAAGAAAAAGTCATCAAAAAACGGTTAGAAGCCGCCACCGTAGAAATGGGTTGTATGAAAGAATATTCACATCAAATTGTTAACGATGATCTGGAAAAAGCGTATCACGACCTCAAAACGGTCGTGCTTTCTGGTTTGAACTAATATCAACGCATCACGAAATTACATGATGGCGCGTTCTGACAGGCCAATAACCTGCCGGAATTCGATGTCTTCGGCGGCGAGAACAAAGGCAAGGGGAGGCATATTTTTAGTGGCTTCCATGAGGTTGCCATAGTAGCGGCTATAGTCTGCAACCGGTTCATTTTCCCCCGGCGGGCGCATACCCATAAAGACGAGACCAGCATCGGCGGAAGATTGGCGGATGATGTCGTAGAAGCTGGGAAGTTGTTTAATCAGCACATCGGCTTCGGCGGGAATACGTTGTTC
>JAUUYK010000043.1 GCA_030588285.1 Kiritimatiellales bacterium | reverse complement strand
GTGTCGATTCCGATGGATCCAACGATGGTTAAGTCAACGGTAGGTTTGCTCATGATATAGCTCCGGTTGTATTAAATGGCGTAGAGAAGGGCGGCGATGCCGATGGCACCAACGAGATAGGTTTGCGGATCTTTTGCGGCGAAGGCGAGGGGGTCGTCGTGCATGTTTCCACGCCAGGCGAGGTGCCAGATGCGGGTGATCCAATAGAGAAGCAACGGGCAGAAGATCCAGAGCAGGTCGGGGCGGGTGTAGAGTTCGGCCACTTTGTCGCTCCCGAGATACATGGTGAATACAAAAACTGCGATGTAGCCACTGGCAGCACCGAAGGATAGAAGCAACGGAAGGTCTTCGACGGTATAACCGCGCTCGCGATGGGTGTTATCGATTTCGGGTTCTTTTTCCATTTCGCGCAGTTCGGAGAGGCGTTTAACGAGTGCGAGGCTGAGGAAGAGGAAGATGGCAAATTCAATGAACCAGCCGGAGGCGATGATGCCGGTGGCGACGGACCCAGCGACGATGCGCATGGAGTAGAGGATCGCTAGAATGAGTACATCCGCGATGGCCACTTGTTTGAGTCGCCAGGAGTAGAGGGTGGTGATGATGTAATAGACCAGTAACGTCAGGAAAAAAGAGAGCGGGAGCAGGAGGCAGAGACCGAGGCTGATGATCACCAGCAAAGGCATTAGTAATGCGCCGACAAAGATGGGGAGATCGCCGGAAGCGAAGGGGCGTTTGCATTTGCGCGGGTGGTGCTGATCGGCACTTAGATCGAAGAGATCGTTGAGGATATAAATCGACGAGGCGGCAAAGCTGAAGGCAAAAAAGGCGATGATAGATTTTGCGAGACTATCCACTTCGGTGAACTGATGTGCCAAAAAGACGGGGGAAAAAACGAGCAGGTTTTTTAGCCATTGGTGGACGCGCATGGCTTTGATGAACATGCGGCCGACGGGGCGGTGCTCTATAAAAATATGGTCGGCTTTCACGGCATATTTTTTGCGGGCGGATTTCGTTGGGTTTACGAGAATAATTTCAGTGGCGGCCGCCCAGATGGGCAAGTCGGCGGTATCGTTTCCGGCATAGGCAAAGCGGGGGCATTTTTTACGAATGGCCTCGAGTTTTTGTTCGTGCCGAAGGTTGGTATCTTCGTTGCTGGCCAAAATTTCGGTAAAGATGCCGAGATGCTCGGCCACGGCCTTGGCGGTGCGGTAGTTGGAGGCGGTGGCCAGAATTAAGGGGCGTCCGGCTTGATGTTCAGCCAGCAGCCAAGCGAGAAATTTTTTGTGATACGGCAGGGCCGTGGCGTCGAGCGACACGCGCTGCATGACCTGATCTTTCAGGTGCGCTTTGCCTTTTAGCCACCAGCCGGGTACGCGCAGAATGTTGAGGGGGTCGCGGCGGAGCAAAAGAAAGAGGGCTTGGTGGAGGGTGTCGAGTTTGACAAGTGTGCCGTCAAGATCAACAAAAAGAGGAAGTGAATTGCTGGAGCTCATTCCGCTTTACGCTCCTGGAAATTTATCCGATTGATTTACGTTTACCCGAATGTATCCGCTCTGCATTTTTGCTTTAAGTTTATCGCGCAGCCCAAAGCGGATGCGTTCCCGAACGAAGGGGATGAGCAGGGAAAATCCGACGATGTCGGTGAGCAGGCCGGGGGTAACGAGCAGGGTGCCGGCGATCAGGACCATCACGCCATCCATCATTTGGGGCGCCGGCAGATTGCCGGCGGCCATTTCCTTTTGGATTTTAAAGAGCAGGGCAACGCCCTGCCGTCGAACGAGTGCTGCACCGGCGATTCCGGTGAACAGCACGAGCAAAACGGTAGGCACGAAGCCGACCCATTCGTGGATCCTGAAGAGCAGGGCGAGCTCAACAATGGGTAGTCCTATAAACAGTGCAATGAGGTATTGCAGCGGCATAGCGTTCTCCGGTTCTACGCGTTGTCTTCTTCCGTTTTTACGGATAGGTCTTCGAGGTTGGCTTCTTCGAGAACGGATTCCTGCCACGCTTGAGCAAGCTGATTCGCTTTTTTATTGCGAATGCCGGCGGAAATTTCTTCACGCATGGCGGGTAGGGTTGTGGTTTCGTCGGCCAGCTCTTTTTCGGCGATGTAGGCAACGAGGAGCTCGTTCGGGGTATCGATGAGATCAACCAAGGTTCCGCTTTCGAACGGAATCGTGGCATTCATGATTTGCCGACCGAATTCATCTTTTAGCGAAGTGGAGGGATCGAATGGGATGGTTTGAACAATAGTCAGTTCATACTTGGTTGCGGCATCAGCGAAGGAGGTGCCGGCTTTAATCGCCGTCTGGATTTCGGTGTGCACAGCCACTGCTTTTTCTACGTAGGCGGTTTCGGTGGCCGCCATTTTGGCCATTTCAAGGGCATCCGCCTTAACCATCTCGAAGGTGGGGGGGAAGGAGGGAAGCTTTTTCTGGAGGGCGATGATATAGACGAAGTCGCGGCCCACTACGGGATCGCTGTAGTAATGTGAGGGCCCTTTTTGCAGGTTGAACGCGGCCCGCGCAAAGGGTGCGGTTGGATCAACGCCCTTCACGGAATCGGTGACCCCGAAGGCGGGGGTGTTGGAGATTACTTGAAGCCCTGCTTCTTCGGCCTTGGCTTGGAAGGTGGCATTTTCATCGGAAAGTTGGGCCACGAGTGCGTCGGCGACATTGGCGGCTTCCCGACGGGCGAGCTCGGGGGTCACCATGGCTACGATGGAGTCCTTAACTTCTTCGAGGGTTTTGTATTCCGGTGCGGCTCCTTCGGGCGCGCCTTCGACGGCAGGTTTGAGGTAGCTCTGCTTGTTGGACTCATAAACCTGCGCCACGATTTCATCGGCTACGGTGACGGAGTTGGTGTAGTCAGAAATGGCAAACTGAACGTAATGGACGATTGCTTTTTCTGGCATGCGGAACTGATCTGGATTCTGGTCGAAGTAGACTTTGGCTTCTTCATCACTAACCGTGATAGTTCCGGTCAGGCTACGAGGAATTTTGGCGTAGTCGACGGTGAGTTTATCGGAGTAGAGATGGAAGGACTTTTTGATTTCTTCGTCGGTCACGAGTGCGCCCTGTGCGGCGATGTTAGAGGCTTTTTCGATGAGCACGTTTTCGGCAAACATGCTTTCGAGTCCTTTGGCATTCATTCTTACGCTGGGAAGAAAGTTGTTAACGAAGGCGTTGTAGGCGGAGGCATCGTATTGCCCCGATTGCGGGTTTTGGAAAATCGGCTGGCGCTTAATGGTGTCCACAACTTGGACGGCGCTGACGGTCAACCCCATTTCGTTCGCTTTTTTAAGGGTGGCGATCCGCAGCCATGTGGCCCGACGAATCATTGGTTCGACCTCTTTCGTGATTTTGAGCGGGCGCCCAGTCATCATGGAATACATGACATAGACATGTTGAAAGGCTTGGTTGTATTCGAGGCGGGAAATATCTTTTCCAGAAAGGCGACCCACCACCTCGGATTTACTGTTGCTACGTTCAATGGCTCCGCTAGATTTTGAACCGGTGTATACGCCGACGAAGGCCACGCTAATAAGAATGGCAAAAAACAGCCATACGGTTTTGTTATGAATAATCTTATTAAATTTCGTAATCATCATGGCCATGGTCTGTCCCCTGTCTTCTGAATGTTGTAAAAAGAATCATGAACCCTACTGATTGCGCCTAAACGGGTCAATCGGGAATTGGAATGCTTTATTCGCCGCGATTTAAAAAAAAGGGGCTTAGAGGATTTTTAGTTTGGGCATGTCTTGGATGTCGACGGAGCCGATGACCTGATTGTTTTCATCGACCACGATGAGATCGTCGATGTTGTGTTTTTCGTAAATATTCAGGATTTCGAGCGCGAGCATCTTTCTGGAAAGCGTTTTGGGATTGCGGGTCATCACTTCGTCGACCGTGTGCTCCATCAAGTTTGGGGTTTTCAGCAGGTGGCGGCGCAGATCGCCATCGGTCATGATTCCGGCGAGGGTTTGGTCCTCGTTCACCACCGCGACGCAACCGGATTTTGCACCGGTCATGGCGAGCAACGCTTCGCGGACGGGATGCCCGGTGGGCACCGTGGCACAGCGGTTTCCGGTGCGCATGACATCTTCGACGCGAAGCAGCAGGGTGCGGCCAATAGCCCCGCCGGGATGGAGTTTGGCGTAGTCTTCTAGTTTAAATCCGCGGGCCTCAAGCATCACCATCGCCATGGCATCGCCGAGTGCGAGGGTGGCGGTGGTGCTGGTGGTGGGGGCCATATTGAATGGGCAGGCTTCTTGGTCGACTTTCACGGAGACCAGGATGTCGGCGTGTTCGGCGAGGGGGCTGCCTTTCTCGCCGGTCAACGCGATGATTTTGATGCCTTTGCGTTTAACCGGTTGAATGAGGGCGATCAATTCCTCGGAGGCGCCGGAATAGCTCATGGCCAGTAAAATGTCGTGGTCGGAAAGGAGTCCAAAATCGCCGTGCATGGCTTCGATTGGGTGCATGGCCACCGATGGCGTTCCGGTGCTCATAAATGTGGCGGCCATTTTGTTGCCGATGTGCCAGTTTTTTCCAACCCCGGCCACGACGACTTTTCCGCCTTTTTTAACGGTGTCTAAAATAGCATCGACGGCTTGCACAAAGCCTTCGCCGATTTCGTTTTTCACTTTTTCAATTCCGGCCTGTTCAATACTTAGAACTTCTCTTGCGCGTTTAAGATAATCCACTGTGTGCTCCTTTATTCCCAACGTAGTTCGCAGAAACTACCCGATTTTTTCCAACCATTGGAATTTATTTATTCAAATAAAGCAACCGAACCCCTATGGTTTCCGAACAGAATAAAAAATTGGGAGTAGGTGAATGAGTAATAAAGGTTCTAAGGTTGGCTGTTGGATTGCAATCGGCGTATTGGCCGTGATGCTTGCGGGGAGTTTTTTAACGAATGTTGGGCTGACCTCGCTGGTTTTATCGGGATCTGTGGATACAGGCACCGATTATCCGGTGGATGACGAGCCGCTTTATGAAGAGGTTTGGTCTTGCGGTTACGGCAAAACGAAGGTGGTACGGATTGGGCTTTCCGGCATTATCATGCGGGGTTCGCGCGAACGACTTTTTGGGGCGGAACCCGATATGGTGGAGATGCTACTTTCCCAGATCCGCGCGGCCACGATTGATTCCAAGGTGAAAGCCATTATTCTGGAAGTGGACTCCCCCGGCGGTTCTGTAACGCCCAGCGATGAAATCTATGCCGCTCTCGAACAGTTTAAGCGGGAAGACGAGACCCGGATGATTATGGTATTCATTCGTGATATCGGAGCCTCCGGCGCATACTATGCCGCTATGGCGGGCGATTTTATCATGGCTGAACCGACCGCCATCGTAGGCTCGGTTGGTGTAATTATGCAGACGCTAAACGTGAAAGGGCTCTCTGAAAAACTCGGGGTGAGCTCTGTCACCATTGCCTCCGGCAAAAACAAGGATATGCTCAACCCTTTCGAAGAAGCGGATCCGCTCCATGTGGCCATGTTGCAGGAGCTGGTGGATTCCATGCAGGAGCGCTTTGCCTCCATCGTCGAATCTTCGCGCGGACTCGAAAATCGCGACCTGCTGGATGGACGCGTGTTTAATGTAACCCAAGCGATGGAGCACAATCTCATCGACGGCGTCGGCTATTTGCAAGATGCCATCGATAAACTCACCGTATTATTGGAGGTGGAAGACATCTATGTTGTCCGCTACCACAAACCCCGTGGGTTCTTGGATAGCCTTTTGAACTCAAAAGGCCCTGTAATCCCTGATTTCTCCGCCCTTCAATCGCCCCGCCTTTTATACCTCTGGAAGCCGTAGCACCGGCCTCCTGGCTTGAATGTTGAATAACGAACTCTGAATATGGAACGATAAAATGAACCCTAAATTTTTGCTCTGCCTCATTCCCGTAATCGCCCTCACCGGATGCGAAACCCTGCAAACCCCGCAGCAACGCCAACAGGAAGCGGCTCGAAAAGAGCTGGCTGCGCGTCATGCCGACGAGCAATCTCGCCGCGTGAAGGGGAAGGTGGAATCCGTCGAAATGGAAACCGCCCGCCTGATGCAGGAAATGCAACAACTCCGGCAGGATGTGCGCGCCTATAACAACCAGATTTCACAACTCAACAGAAAAATGAGTTCGCTCGAATCTAAGCAGGCACGGGAAATGAACGAGTTGATTAAACGGGTCGAAGGCCTGCTAAAAAAATCGGTGGGATCCAGGCCCTCGTCCTCCCGCCGGGGAGCTGGACGGGAGCATGTGGTTGTTTCGGGGAACACGCTCTCGGTCATCGCCTCCGCCTACAAGACCAGTGTTAAATCCATTAAAAAGGCCAATAATCTCAAATCCGATAGCATCTACGTCGGCCAAAAACTGTTTATTCCTGAATAGACGTTCAACACGTACTTTCTGAACCTTGGGGAAAAGCCGGCATTCCAATTCGTGGGAATCCGGCTTTTTTTATTAAGGTGCGCACATTGAAAAGGAGAATATAATGGCAACGAAGAGGATTAAGATTGCATCAAAACTAACGGATCAATTTGTTATTGAAACCCAAGTTCGCGGACACAAAGTTGTGATTGATCAACCGGCGAACGCCGGCGGAACCGATAGCGGGGTTACGCCACTGGAGCTGATCTTGATTTCGTTGTCCGGATGTATTGGAACTCTGGGTCGGATTGTGGCCATGCAACAGCGGATTGAGCTCCGAGGAATGGATATTCAAGTGGAGGCGGAGGTCGATGTTGATGGACTGCTCGGAAAACCGATTGACGGACGAATCGGATATCAAGCGATTCATGTCAAAGTGGAGGTAGATGCCGATATGACCGACGCGGAAAAGGAAACCTTTTTACACGAAGTGGATCGCCGATGCCCCATTTCTGAGAACCTACTGAATGCCACGCCGATTCATGTGACATTGACCTAATAGAAAGGAGAGTCGCCATGACCATTAAGGATTGCTTGACCCGCGCCGCCAACGAAAGCCCCGACGCGGTGGCATTGCGCTATAAACAAAATGGCGACTGGAAAACGACGACCTTTAAACGGTTGCGCGAGCGGGTTTGGCATGTTTCAGAAATGCTGATACAGCTCGGAGTTGTTGCGGGGGATCGGGTGGCCATTTATCACGAAAACTCGCCGGAATGGTTCGAAATCTATCACGGAATTGTCGGGATTGGGGCCATCGCGGTTCCGGTGGATGCCAAGCTACGAGAGCAGGAAGTATCGCATATCTTTCACGATTGCGGCGTGTCGGCCATTTTTAGTTCCTGTCGGTTTATGGATATTCTTTCCGGGGTAAAAAGGAAGGTGCCGAGCCTTCGTTCGATTGTCATGTTGGGGTGCACAGGAAATCAGGCGC
>JAUUYK010000119.1 GCA_030588285.1 Kiritimatiellales bacterium | reverse complement strand
GCTACGCGGGGCTTCTACGCGAGCTAAAACTTCCCGAGCAGCAACTCTTTTGGGAGGCCATTTGGGACTTGTCGAACAATCCCGAAGCCCTCCGCGACCACGGCATCAAGGCCATCTACGGCAACGCCGTTTACAAGCGCCTGCGCCCCGGCCTCATCTACATCCTTAAAATCGGCACCGACGGACAAATCTATCCCGAAACCGTGCTCGATATGTAAAAAGAAGCAGGCCAATAAATGAACCTAATTTATCAGGATAAATCCTTTCTCGCGGTAAACAAACCCACCAGTCTACTCACCGTTCCCGGGCGCGGGCCGGATAAACAGGATTGTTTGTATCATCGGCTACTGAAAGAATTTCCCGATGCGTTAGTGGTTCATCGGCTTGATATGGACACCTCCGGCCTCATCCTCTTCGCCCGATCACCAGACGCCCAGCGCAATTTGTCCATGCAATTTGAAAAACGAGAAATCCAGAAAACCTACATCGCCATGGTTAAAGGTGTACTGCCCGAAGAACACGGAATCATCGATCTCCCCATGCGAAAAGACATGGAGCAACGCCTGCCGCCAAAGCATTTGATCGACCATGAAAACGGAAAAAAAGCCGTCACAAAATGGCTCGTCATGACGCGCGGAGCAAGCACCACCCGCGTTGCGCTTTTTCCTCAGACCGGGCGATCGCATCAACTCCGACTACACCTAAAAAGCATTGGATTCCCCATTATTGGCGATCCGATTTATGGCACCCGAGCCGAGCGCCTCATGCTTCATGCCCAATCCTTATCCCTATTTCATCCCGACACCACCGAACTGCTCCAGCTCGAATGTCCCGCTCCCTTTTGAACAGTGGAACATTTAACCCCGACCAAATATTGACGAAATCCGTGAATTTATTTTTGCCGATCTGGGGCTATAGGTTTTGCAACACATCCAACACCCGCGCGGGATGGGCGACGGCCTTGGGAACCTTGCGCCAGTGTTTAATGATTATTCCTTTTTCATCAATGATAACGGTTGAACGGATGCAGCCCACCGAGATTTTTCCATAGAGCACCTTTTCGCCCCACGCGCCATATTCGGCCATCATCTCCTTTTCAGGATCGGAGAGCAGCGTGAACGGCAGGTTAAACTTGTCGATAAATTTATCGTGCGAAGCAAGGCTATCCTTGCTCACGCCCAAGACAACCGTATTGAGGTCGGCGAAGTCCTGATTCAGATCGCGAAACCCGCACGATTCTTTAGAGCAACCCGGCGTGTTATCGCGCGGATAAAAATAGATCACGACTTTTTTTCCCGCGTACTCTTTAATCGAGTGTTGCTCCCCGTTGCTTCCTTCCAACGTAAACGCCGGCGCTTTCTTTCCTTCGAGTGATTCCATGATAACTCCTTATTTTATTTAAAATAGGCCTGTAATAAAATAGTCCATCGATATCGCAGTTTCTTATCCTTTCATTCCCCCACACCAAGGCAAACCCTCGCTGGGCGCACGGATCAGCGAAGCGGATCGAAAAGGTGTTCAAGACCATTCGCTTTGATGACATAGATGGTTTCGAGCTGTTTCCCGAGCTTTCCAGCAGGAAACCCCTTTTGCTTGAACCAGACAACGTACGGCTCGGGTAGATCGATGAGCAGGCGGCCGGAATATTTTCCAAAGGGCATGCGGGCTTCGGCGAGTTCGAGCAGTTGTTTGGGATCGGGGGTGAGTTCTTCCATAATAATTAATAAGTACGTTTTAAGAGCTGATTCCGGGGTGGATGGAGCTTTAATTTTCCCCCTGAACCGTTGAGTTCATGACCGGTTGAGCCCACACGAGCAACAGAGTCGTTCGCCAAAACAGAACCCCCACCAGATGACAAAATGAAACACTAAAAACTCAAAACCAGCAAGAGGGAATTCAACTCAACTCGCACGAAACCGCCATTTAAATCGACTGATCATGGGCCTTAAAATACCGCGGAGAAGTCGACGAAGGCATCCCTAAAGGCCCGACTAATTTCTGTTTTTTTCTTGGAAAAAAGATGTAATTTGAGACCCTAATTTCCCAATTAAACTAAAAAGGAGAGAGCTGATGAAAAGATGGATAGGGCTATTTTTAACCGTATTAATGACAGGCAGTGCAACCCTGTCATCCGCTCAGAACGCGTCCAAGAAACCGGTGCTAAAAGTGGTGTGCAGCGTTTTGGCGGCCGATGTCATCCTAACCCTTCACCAGCCCGAGGACGACAAAACCGCCTCCATAAGTAACCGTGCAGTACCGCTAGAGCAAGGCCAACGCTATACGATTTCGATTTCGAAGGAAGGATACATCCCCTACAGCAACTCTTTTGTAGCCGACTGGGATGGCAAGAAAGAAAAGACCGTCGTATTGGAAAAGGGACTTTCCCCTAGCGCAAAAAAATCATGGGTTGTGGATCTTGAAGATAGCGTAACCATGGAATTCATGCCGATCCCCATGGGTAATTTCATGATGGGATCCACCGAAGGAGAGGACGATGAGAAACCTGTGCACCGGGTCGCCTTTTTCCGCCCTTTCTGGATGGCCAAAACCGAGGTCACCTTTCAACAATTCCGGCAATTCCTGAAATATCGGAGCGCTTCAACATCCGAAAAACCCGCCGAAAGCTTCGTCATTCATAAAGCCGGCCAAAACGAGGTTCCAATGCCAACAGGCGCAAACTATCCGGTCTGCTGGATAAACTGGAACGATGCGTCTGAATTCTGCAAATGGTTGACCTCAACCGAACGAAGAGAGGGTAACCTTCCCGAGGGCTACGAATACACCCTGCCCACGGAAGCGGAGTGGGAATATGCCTGTCGCGCAGGAACCACCGGTAAATTCGCAAAAAAGATTGATTCCATAGGTTGGTACAGCCAAAACAGTTCAGAGAAAACCAATCCGGTAGCAACCAAAAGCCCCAATGAATGGGGCCTATACGATATGCACGGCAATGTGTGGGAATGGTGCGCCGACTTCTGGTACGACTATAAAAATGCACCCGTCGATGGATCGCAACGAGGCTTAGCCGCCAACGAATACGCCGTGGATCGCACGGAATGGACCAACAAAGGCAACACCATTCGATTCCATAACGACAAATACCGCGTCGTACGTGGCGGAAGCTGGCACTACTCGGCACGGGCCTGCCGTTCCGCCAACCGCTACTACCACACCCCCGACTTCAAACTAAACTATCTCGGGTTCCGCCCCATTCTAATCTGGAACCCACCCGTAATGGAACTGGAAGTAACCCGTCGTTTAAATCAAACCGAAGAGTAGACCGCTCCAATAACAACAGACACCCCATCCAAACTCACCACCGAGAGCTTTGGATGGGCGTAATCATTTAGCAAAATCCACGGCGTTCCGGTCCATTCAGGCTCGGCCCGTGCCGTCTAGCATTCTCTTTAAATCCCCCCCTCCTCCGCAATGCGGCAAGATGCCGCATCTACCTTTACGAAACCGCGATGTTCGCGAGTAACAGGGATTTTAATCGATAAATTTGCCTCCTATTTTCCTTATTGTTACCGAACGTTTAACTCACTTTTAGTGCTTTGACCTCAAAAATCGTGTGTGGTCACCGTAAAGTAGAGCGTCTTGTTCGAAAATATTTACACAAATCCTATCATCAGACCTCCGACAGCAATTACCCACCAGATCGTGCGACCTTTTGTTTTATAGAGTAGCCAAAAATATAGACGAGAAAGACCAAATCCAATAACAGAAGCAATGAGCATAGTAAAAAATGGGTTTCCCCACATAAGACCAAAAACAAATGCTAGTGCAGTGTAAATTCCTGCACACTGAAACGGTTTGTCGGTAATGGTGAGGAGTTTGGGGAATGGACTCATGCATGTTGGAATAGTTTCAACCCAAGTTGATAAGAAAAAAAATACCCCTTTTATTGTTCACAATGTAGGAAGAGGCCCCGAGTTAAGTAACATATTATTTAATTTCCCAATAATTGAGCACTTCAAATACAAACCATCCAACCCCCGTTAAGCCCTTTTCAGTAAAGACCCTTGGAGCCTTCGTGGTTAATCCCCGTTTCCAAAAATCCTGTTCCTCCCGTAAATCCTGTCCAAAAACCACCCGCCGTTCCGTGTCAAACCCCATCCCGCCGATTTTCAAACACCCGCTGTGCTTAAGGCACAAAGAGCACTAAGAAAACCTATTTCAAAAGAATTCTGTTCTTCGAGCCTTTGTGTTTAAATCCCATTTACATTAATCCGTTGGCAATTTAATCGTCCTTATCCACAGATTACGCAGATTTTAAATCCGCGTAATCTGCAGAAGGGGTCAGAACACTTATCCGCCCCCTTATCCGGGGCAAATAAAAAAGGAGCACGAAAAATAGATGATGAACCACATTCCATATAGCATCTGTATGCTCACAACATTCGCTATTTTACAGTGTTTTGGGCAACAGAAACTTTCCGAACAGTTACAATCTGAAAAAGCTTCTGATAACACAGCCATCATTCCTGTTCAGAAGCTGGAAGATGATTTCTACGACTGGCATCAACGACATAAAGATGTAGTTGAGTTGATC
>JAUUYK010000177.1 GCA_030588285.1 Kiritimatiellales bacterium | reverse complement strand
CATAAACATTGAAATATTTCATCCCCGCAATTTGATCGAGAACTCCAGCTTTCAAGGCCCACAAATCAAACATATGTTTGGAGTATCCATACATATTCAGCGGTTTAAACTTCGGTGTTCCCTCATCGGCATCGGAGTATCCGAGATTCCCGTCACCGTATGTTGCAGCACTTGAGGCATAAACAAAACGAACATCATGCGCGAGGCACTCCTCGCATAAGGCACGGGTATAGCCATAATTATTTTCCATCAGATAATCGGCATCGAGTTCCGTCGTAGCGCTGCAAGCCCCGAGATGATAAACCACTTCAACGTCGTTCAGTAAGCCATCAGCAAGTACTGTAAACAGATCATTTTTATCGAGGTAGTCTTCGTATTTCAATCCGACCAGATTCTTCCATTTCTCGCCCATGCCAAGTGAGTCTACAATTAAAATGTCGTTTTCACCTCGCGCATTCAGCTCTTTAACAATATTACTGCCAATAAACCCCGCGCCACCCGTTACAATGTATTTAATACTCATAGAACTACTCCGACTTTCCATAAACTTCTAAAATACGTTCAATCACATTGGTTGTCGACCGGCCTTCAACCATTTTAGCGAGAACCACTTTTCCGCCGGCAGCTTCCACCTCTTCTCTACCGCTAACATAGTGCGCCCAGTCCTCTCCTTTCACTAAAACATCCGGAAGAATTTCAGTGATTAACTCGCGCGGTTCGTCCTCATCAAACAGCACCACATAATCAATACATTCCAATCCGGCGATCACCGTGGCACGATCTTCTTCACCAATAATCGGCCGGTCATCGCCCTTGTTACGTCTTACCGAAGCATCTGAATTCATCCCCAGCACCAACACATCCCCCTGCTCACGGGCGAACTGCAAATACGTCACATGTCCGGGGTGCAGAATATCAAAACACCCGTTGGTGAACGAAACCGTTTTATGCTCGCCCTTCAGGCGTGCGCGCTCCATCACCATTTGTTCTCGGGTCAAAATTTTATCTTCTAGGTTTCTCATTATCGTTCCTGAAAAGGTTGATTTTTTGCTTTCGAAGAGAAAAAACATGCCGTTTTATTTCTGGTATTGAAAGCCGTAAAAATAAAAAGGCGGGATGGTCATCGACCATTCCCGCCCACGTAGCTTCAGCCACAGAAAACTACTTTGTTTTAGTAAAACAAAGCGTTGCGTTGTGGCCTCCGAATCCGAGCGAGTTGCTCAGCGCCACATTAATTTCCATTTTACGAGCAACGTTCGGGACATAATCCAAATCGCACTCGGGATCCGGCGTGGTGTAATTGATGGTCGGAGGAGCAATCCCATCCCGGATCGCAAGCGCACAGATGGCCGCTTCAACACCGCCGGCTGCACCCAGCATATGCCCGGTCATCGACTTGGTAGAACTAACCGCAACTTTGCGCGCCAAGTCTTCGCCCAGCGCGCGCTTAATTGCAAGCGTTTCGCCTTTATCGTTATAATACGTGGATGTTCCGTGCGCGTTAATGTAGTCAACGTCTTCTGGTTTTAGGCCGGCATCAGCAATGGCCAACGAGATGCCACGTCCCGCCTGAACGGCCTCTTCTGATGGCGCGGTAATGTGATAGGCATCCGCTGTACGGCCATAACCCGCCACATCACAATAAATAGTTGCACCACGCTTCAAGGCATGTTCTTTTTCTTCCAAAACAATAATTCCGGCACCTTCCGACATCACAAAGCCATCGCGCTCTTTATCAAATGGTCGCGAAGCGCCTTCCGGATCATCATTCCGGCGGCTGGTTGCTCGTAGCGCAGCAAATCCTGCTATACCCAACATTTCCAATGATGCTTCTGAACCTCCGGCAATCATGACATCAGCATCACCATACTGAATGATCCGCAGCGATTCGCCGATTGAATGTGTGCCTGAAGCACACGCACTGGTTACCGAAAAATTGGGTCCCTTAAGGCCATACTTGATTGAAATATACCCCGAGAGAATATTAACGATCATTTGGGGAATAAGTTGGGGCGAGACCCGACGAGGCCCCCCTTTAAAAGCTCGAAGGCATTGGTTCTGCATATATTGCATGCCACCGATACCGGAACTGGCAATTACGCCGATGCGTTCCAGATCCTCTGCATCCAAATCTAATCCAGAATCTTCAATCGCCATAACCGACGCCGCAACACCAAAAATGGTAAACGGGTCCATTTTACGAGCATCTTTAGCATCAATATATTTAGCAATATCGAGATCGCGAATTTCACCACCGATGGTAACAGGATACTGGTCAATATCAGCCACATTTTCAACGCGACGGATTCCGGATTGACCATTTTTTATGCCTTCCCAAAATTTATCGAGCTCATTTGCGATGGGAGAAACAATTCCCAGCCCGGTTATCACCACTTCACGTTTACTCATATTCCTGTCCCTTAATCATACTACATGCATAAATGGCCGAAACACCCGTAGACGAGCAGTTCCGGCCATTGAATATCAACACTCAGGGTTTACTCGAAACCTTTGCTTGAGAGGTAGCTGATAACACCGCCGACAGAAGTCAACTTTTCAGCATCTTCGTCAGGAATTTCAGCACCGAATTCTTCTTCGAAAGCCATAACCAACTCAACGGTATCTAATGAATCCGCGCCGAGGTCTTCAATGAAAGATGCTTCGGTCGTAACCTGATCCATATTCACACCAAGCTGCTCAACAATAATATCTTTTACTTTACCTTCAAGTGCCATTTTCTATCTCCTTATTACTAGGTTTTACTTACAAACGTTACATTACCATGCCACCGCATGTCGAGAGGACTTGTCCCGTAACATACGCAGAGGCATCACTTGCCAAAAACAATACAACATTAGCCACATCTTCGGGTTCACCAAAGCGAGAAAGAGGAATAATTTCTCTCATCTTATTCTGCACGTCTTCATCCAACGCATCCGTCATCGCCGTGCGGATAAAGCCTGGGGCAACCGCATTACAGCGCACGTTGCGAGAAGCCAACTCCTTTGCCACCGTCTTGCTGAAAGAAATAACGCCGCCCTTAGAAGCCGCATAGTTAGCCTGACCGGCATTTCCCATCAAACCAATTACAGAAGCAATATTCACGATCGTTCCCGAGCGCTTCTTCATCATACCGCGTGTAACGGCCTTTGTGCAAAGGAACACGCCTTTCAGGTTCACATTCAAAACCGCATCCCAATCGTCTTCGCTCATACGCATGATGAGCCCATCTTTGGTTATGCCGGCGTTATTGACGAGCACGTCAATCTTTCCAAAATCTTTTTCAATGGCCTTCACACCGACCTTT
>JAUUYK010000125.1 GCA_030588285.1 Kiritimatiellales bacterium | reverse complement strand
ATCGCCACAATCGATTCCAAAAAGTTTACCCAAACGAATGGTTTGCTCGGAGAGTACTTTCATGGAACGAAGCAACGGTGTTTTTTTATCGAGCGCTTCGCCATTATATCCGCAAAAAACGGTTGGAATACAGAGTGTCGCCGCGCCGAGATCGCCATATTTAATGAATGCAGGGCTGGTTGGATCCCAACCCGTATACCCCCGCGCTTCGAATGTGGCCCGTAATCCACCGGAAGGGAAAGAGGAGGCATCTGGTTCACCTTGGATCAATTCGCTTCCGGAGAAGCCTGTAACTACGCCGCCCTTAAAATCAGGGAAGATAAATGAATCATGTTTCTCGGCGGTAGAACCGGTAAGCGGTTGGAACCAATGCGTGTAGTGGGTTGCGCCTTTTTCCATGGCCCACTCTTTCATCGCCTCAGCCACTTCGTCGGCAATGCTGGCATCGAGCATCGCTCCGGCATCAATTGTTTTTTTCAATGAGGAAAAAGTTGGAGCCGACAGACGGGCTTCCATGACCGGAAGGCCAAATACATTTTCGCCAAATCCTTCAATGGTATTCTTCATGTTATCTCCTTAATAATTAATTATCACCGAAATCAGCGACAATACATCCCACGATCTGAGCAGATCCCGTTTTTAAAATAGATAAGCACGGCCTCTGTCAGATCAGATTTAATCTGTTTAAATTCTGCATGCTTAATGCAGGTAGTATACCAAGCTCAACAAACATCCCTATCTTATTTATAAAGAACAAATTACAAAAACTACACCCAGTGCCTTACTTGAAGCTAGGTACATATATGTATCAAATAACGCGAGATAAGTACATAAATGACGTATAGGGACTACCTGTATCTATAAATTACTTTTCAGCCGCAAACGCGGCAACTCGACGCTCAAGGTGCTTCACTTTTTCCTTCAGCTTGGGAAGCGTAACCATGTTCGCGATCATTTTCTTGGCCATAAGATGCGGCATGGCCGGTGAACCAATCACAAAAGCCTTAGCAGAAACATCTTTTGTAACGCCCGCCTGCGCCCCAATAATTGCACCTTCACCCACGTCCAAATGTCCTGCTAAGCCGGCCTGCCCCGCCAAAATGCAGCGAGGGCCGAGCGTTGAACTACCGGAAATGCCCGATTGCCCACAGAGTACCGAATGTTCACCAACGACCACATTGTGAGCAATTTGAACTAGATTATCGATCTTCGTTCCTTTTCCAATTCGGGTTTTCCCGAACCGAGCTCGATCAATGGCCACATTGGCTCCGATTTCAACATCATCCTCAATAACCACGTTCCCAATCTGCGGGATCTTTGTGCGCGAGCCATCATCCTGAACGGCATAACCGAAGCCGTCAGAACCCACTACGGTGCCGTTGTGAATAATAACGCGATCGCCAATTTCTGAAAACTCGCGAACTGAAACCAGCGGATATAAAAAACAATTTTTGCCGATTTTAGTTTTATATCCAATCGTACAGTTTGACTGGATCACCGTGTTATCTCCGATCACTACGCCCGCTTCAATGGTGCAATGAGCTCCAACGGAAACCCCCTCGCCTAGTTGCACGGATTCAGCAACCACAGCCGAGGGATGAACTCCGAAAGCCGGAGTAGGAACGGGTTCATAAAAAAATTCCGCAATTTCTGCGAACGATTGATCGGAGTTTTCAGCACGAAGAATGGCGCATTTCACTGGGCGGTCCCAGTCCTGCGGAACAATTACAGCAGATGCAGCCGTTTCGGATACTTGAGCCGCGTATTTAGGGTTGGCTAGAAAGCTGATATCGCCCGCCCCCGCTTCTTTCAACCCAGCAACGGCCATTATTTCAAGTTCACCGTCCCCTTCTAATGTCATTCCTAAACGCGTTGCAATATCAGAAAGTCTCATGCTACTCCTTCACTTTTACTTCATCTTTAATTTCCGGTTCGTTGACCTCAACTCCCTCCCGGCCGTCATTCATCATAGCGATTACCTCGGCTGTAATATCCTTTTTATGAATGACATAGAGGATCGTATCGGTGCCGACACGACTTTTAGAAGAACGATCAATAACCGCTGTAAACCCCTTAATCTTAGCGTAATTAATGATGATTTCATGAATCTCATCAAATATTTTTTTTGTCACCCGCTGGTTTTTCTGTTCCATTTGCTTCATTCGCAACTTTTCAAATTCCTGCAGATCCGTCCCTTTCTTATGGAGCACAACTAATGTTTCTTCAAATTCATCACGTTTGTTTTGCCGAACAGCTTCACCTAATGATTCATCACGTGAATCGGCACGAAGCTCCTCAACCAGCTCCGTCATAACTTCAATTTCTTTCTCAATGATCTGTCGTTCGTTTTTAACATCGTCGGCCTGTTGCCGAATTTGGTCCTGAGCCATCTTCGTTTTATAGAACTGTTTAAAAACCTCTTTAACGTCAATAAAAGCAATATTATCGGCGGCTCGTGCGCCACTAATCATCAAAGTAAAAATTAAAACAAAAGCTGTTAGACCCTTTTTCATATACATCATCCTTTTTCAATAAATAAGCGCAGAGAATACTCATCCCACAAGAGGCTGACAATCAATTCATTCAAAATCCAACGGTATAAAGCAGGCAAACGGGCATTGCGCGACACATTTTCAGTCTGCTTAATTACATCTTAGACGTTAAAGAGGAACTCAATTACATCACCATCCTGGACAATATATTCTTTTCCTTCAGTTCGCAGGAGGCCGGCTTCGCGACACGCCACCTCGCCTCCTTTTTCAATAAAGTCATCAAAGGCGGTGACCTGCGCGCGAATAAATCCACGCTCGAAATCGGTATGAATAACCCCCGCAGCCTTTGGAGCGGTATCGCCACGGTAAATGGTCCATGCGCGGGTTTCTTTCGGCCCCTGGGTCAGATAACTGATCAGCCCGAGGGTCTGATATCCCGTATGGACAATCTGATCGAGGCCACTTTCTTTCACCCCATATTCATTTAAAAACTCAGTGCGCTCTTCCTCGGACATTCCGTTAAGATCTTCTTCCATTTTAGCGCAGATTTTAACCACATCGGCACCATGTTCGGCGGCATATGCCTTAACCAACTTTACATAATCGTTATCTTCGAGCAGGCCATCTTCATCGACATTACAACAATAGATTACCTTTTTATCGGTGAGAAACTGCGACTCCTTAAAAATGGCGAGTCCTTTTTCGGTCTCTTTATCTTCAAATTTTTCAGCCATGTTCCCTTCGCCGAGATGCTTAAGCAAAGCCTCGAAAGTGGGGAGCGCTGCGGCGAGTGCTTTATCGGTTCGCGCCTGTTTTTTTATGCGCCCCAACCGATTTTCCATCATTTGAAAATCGGAAATAATGAGTTCGGCTTCAATTATTTCGATGTCCCGAATGGGATCGATAGAACCATCCACATGCACCACATTCCCATCGTCGAAACAACGCACCACCTGAAGAATCGCTTCGGTTTCGCGGATATTGGTGAGGAACTTATTCCCGAGCCCTTCTCCCTGACTGGCCCCCTTCACCAAGCCCGCGATATCAACAAAATCGACGGTGGCATGGATTATTTTCGAGGAGCCCGCAATTTCGGCTAGCTGATTCAGACGTTTATCTGGAACCGGAACCACGGCTTTATTGGGTTCGATGGTACAAAACGGATAGTTTGCAGCTTCCGCATTCTGCTCACGCGTCAGCGCATTAAAAATGGTGGATTTCCCGACATTTGGAAGTCCGACAATGCCTACACTTAATCCCATGGCTCTATCCTTATTATTCGTAATCCTTCAAGGCGTAATGCGTAATTCAAACCAAGGTCTGAATTACGCATTAAATTCCCTCTGATTTAAATTACTTCTTGGCTTTAATTTTTTTCTGCGCTGCTTTTTTAGCGGGGGTACGCATTAACGGTTTTTCATAGGGGAGCAGTGCTCCACCGATATTATTGGCTCCGCCGTCCACATAGATTGTTTGACCGGTGATTTTTTTGGAATACTGACCCAACATAAAGAGCACAGCATTAGCGACTTCTTTCTTGTCGTTAACCACATCCCACGGTAGCGGGCTCATCTGTCGCCAGGTTTTAGCTAAGTGCGCAAAGTGCGGAATCGACTTGGCAGCCTTGGTAGCCAACGGCCCGGCAGAGATCGCATTTACACGGACATGCTCGCGACCGTATTCGCGGGCTAGTGCGCGAACAAGTGCTTCGAGTGCGGCTTTGTTTACACCCATCCAGTTGTAGTATGGAAAGGCCACTTGCGATTCGAATGAAAGCGTCACGATTGATCCGCCTTTTTCCATTCTTTCCAATGCAAAGTGAGAAACCGCTGCCAGCGAGGCGCAACTAATATGAAAACCCTGCTTGATATCTTCGTAGGCGGGCGTGTACATGCTTTCGCCTAGGCAGGTTTTCGGAT
>JAUUYK010000190.1 GCA_030588285.1 Kiritimatiellales bacterium | reverse complement strand
CGTATTTTTTTTTATGTTGCCGAAATTCCTCTCCCGCATGATTCGGCGGGGGGGCTATTTTCAACATTTTGAACAGCGGATCGGACATTTTGGGCATGGAACCAAAAAGAAAATACGCGAACACCGCCGGATTTGGGTGCACGCGGTGAGTGTCGGCGAAATCTATGTGGCCTTAAAGTTTATCAAGGCCTACCGAAATGAATATCCCGACACCTATTTTGCGCTGAGTACAACCACCTCGACCGCACACGCCATTGGGCGCAAGGAGATCGATGACCGCGATGTCCTATTCTATTTCCCCGTCGATCTTCCCATCGTCATAAAAAAGGTGCTACGCATTGTCGACCCGTTGCGTATTGTGCTGATTGAAGGGGAGTTTTGGCCGAACTTAATTCGCTTGGCGAGCAATCGGGAGATTTCTATTTCGCTGGTGAATGGGCGTATGTCGGCTTCGTCGTATAAAGGCTATCACCAGTTAAAAGCGCTAACGGCCGATGTGCTTCGTCGGATTGATCCGATCTGTGTGCAGGGCGACGTGGATGCCGAACGAATGATCGGTATCGGTGCTCCGGCGAAACAGGTGCACATTATGGGCACGGTAAAGTTCGATGTGGCCGAACGCGACCTGGCGGGGGAGCAGATTGCACAGGATGTTTTGAACAAGATTCATGTTCCAGCCAAGGCCGTGATCCTGCTCGGCGGTTCCACCTGGCCCGGAGAAGAAGCGGTGCTGTGCTCGCTGTATAAAACCTTTAAAGTGAAATACCCGAACCTCTTTCTCATTCTTGTTCCCCGGCATGTTGAGCGGGCCGATGAAGTGATTGCGTGTTTGAATGCAGAGAACCTTTCGTTTGTTCGTCGGAGTGAGGTGGATCATTTTCAAGGCACAGAACCAGCAGATGTTTTATTCGTTGATACCACCGGTGAGCTGAGTAATTTTTATTCCGTCGGGGATCTGGTTTTTATCGGAAAAAGTCTCAAGGAACATGGCGGTCAAAACCCGATAGAACCGGCGATGCACGGCAAGGCGGTGCTGGTGGGGCCGAACATGGAGAACTTTCCGGCGGTCATGCCGATCTTTCTTGAGAATAGAGCGATCCTGCAGGTGCAGGATGTTCGTGCATTGGAGGATGGCATCGGGAAACTACTTTCAGATGCGGCCTATTCTCAGGAACTCGGACAACGTGCGGCCGATGTGGTTGCAGAAAATCGCGGCGTTATTCAGCGAACCCTCGCACTTTTAGATGGGGAAAAGTTGGACGCATAAATTTGATTGGGTTATCTTGTCGTTCTTTTACAAAAAGGAACCGTTTATGTCAGATATTTATAAGCAACGTGAAGCGATGCCCGTCGGTAAAAATGATAGACCTAAAAGGCGGCGGAAACCCCGCTCTACCAAAACGCCCGAGTTTGATTCAACTCATAAACGAAAACGCCGGAGTAAGAATTCTGGCCTTCGCCGCCTGCTTCACCTGATGCGTAAATCGAATACTGAAAAATACATATGGGCAAGCGCTGGCGTGGCCGTAGTTGTGATTGTGGCCGGTGTTGCGATTTGGCAGTTTGTAATCGTCGAGTATCGTATTGGTGCGGAAGAGGATCAAATTAGCGCGGAGCAGAGCCAGCCAAGTATTCCAGAACAACCCGATTCAGCGACGGAATAAGTTGCGCAGTTTTTTTAATGTGGATTCGGACTCATTTCCACTGGAAGCGTAGGGCGGTGGGCTGACTTCCACATCCACCTGGCCTTCCGTATGCGGTCTGTCGAATGAGTTCGCTCGATACTCCTGCATCACCATTCGGTATTCAGTTTGTCCGGCGAAATAAATATAGCCGCCGATAAACGCCAACATATAGTTTTTATCAAACGGGCCAATCAGATCCAGCACGCGGACGGGCAGTCCAAAAAGACCAATCAAAACAAAGAGCCCGCAAAAATATTTTCCCACGGTTGCAGCCATGCGTGTTGCCACCAGCCGTCCGTGTTTAATCGTTAAGGCCGCGCGCAAAACACGCCCTCCATCCATTGGGAAAACGGGTAGTATATTGAAGAAAAAGAGCATGAAATTCACCCAGCTTAAAGGTAGCGTAACTTCCCAGGTTTGGAAAATAAGGGCCAGAATCAAACTCACTGCTGGTCCAGCCAAAGCCACCATCATTTCATCGATCGGCCGTTTTGGAATATTCGAAATCTTGGCCGCGCCGCCGAATGGATAGAGCACGATCTCGTGGATGTAGCCGCCTTTGGCGCGGGCCACAACTGAGTGACCTAATTCATGGAGCGCAATGCTGCCAAAAATGCCGAGCGCGAGAATGACGATCGTGATGAAATTTGCGCCGGAGAAAATGGTTAGGACGCCAATGGCGATTAAAAGAGAGACATGAAGCCGAAGCGGAATGCCCAATATGGAGCCGATCGAGAGTGAATTATTTTCCAGTTTCATGTGCTATTTCCTGAATTAATGAATTGAACACGGTCGGGCTTCAACGAACCAAAAACAAGCGTAAAGGTTCGAATTTCATGCAAGAACGTTGACAGGATAAAGGAAATATCCTTTTATCCGAAAATTCGGATATATGGATATGAGTGATATTTTAGATATTTTTAAAGCATTAGCGGACGAAGGTCGTTTGCGGATTTTGCGATCGATCGATCAGGCAGAACTCTCCGTTGCGGAGCTGGTTCAAGTATTGGAAATGCCGCAGTCGACGGTGAGCCGGCACCTTAAACCCATGCGTGAAGCGGGTTTGGTTGCCTCCCGGCGCGATGGAACATCGGTGTTTTATAATCGCGGCGATCTATTTCGCGAGGCCTCGTTTGCGCAGATTCTCAACGAACGGCTCAAGGATATTCCCGTGGCTAATCGTGATGCGGCGGCCGTGGAACGCGTATTAGATTTGCGCCGAAATCGAAGTCGCGCATTTTTTGACGAAATTGCCGGGCGGTATGGATCGCTTACCGAACCCGGTGGCGGGTGGCAGGCATTGGCCGCCGGACTCGCGGCCGGGTTT
>JAUUYK010000206.1 GCA_030588285.1 Kiritimatiellales bacterium | reverse complement strand
GGCAGGCCAAATGCGCCTGTTTTCCCCGTCCCGGTTTGACCCAGGGCTACGAGATCTCTTTTTTCCTTTAGAATGAAGGGAATGACTTCACGTTGGATTGGTGTGGGTGCTGCAAATCCCAGCGCTTTAATTCCGTCCAGTAGCTCTTTTCGCAATCCCAATTGGATAAATGTCATTCTGCTCTACCTGCCTTTTTAGGTCATTTGTACATCCGCCTGCGGTTTCATTGAATTGTGCATCAAACCCTAAACGAGCTCGTTGATGAAGGCCGCGATGTCATTAATTTCTTCTGGGCAAACGGAATGCTCCATGGCATAGGTTTTATACGAACAGGAGAAACCTAGTTCCTTGAGATGTTCGAGTGCGGTATCGGCGAGAATGGGCGGCACCACTTGATCGCGGGTGCCGTGCGCCACTAGAATGGGCATCGTTTTATTGGCGCCCGGGTATTCCGTTCCATCATCGCAGGGAACCGGGATGTATCCGGACAGCGCGATGATTCCGGCCAGCGGCTCGGAATGACGTAGACCGGTATGGTAAGCCACGGCCCCGCCTTGAGAGAATCCCACCAAGAGAATTTGATCTGCCCGCATGCCGTTTGAGCGTTCCGTATTGATAAAGGCTTCGATTTGTTTTCGGCTCAACTCCATATCGTCCATCGAGACATCCCGCGTGGTTCCGATGCTTTTGATGTCATACCACGCCGGCATCGCCATTCCGCCGTTCAACGTAACGGGGCGTATCGGAGCATGGGGGAAGATAAACTTTACCGCCGCGTTCAGTTGGCGTTCCAATTGGGGGACGATCGGGGCAAAATCATGCCCATCGGCACCCAACCCATGCAACCAGATAATCGTGAGCTGCGGATTTTCGGTGTTGCCGGCGAGTACATGCGGCAAAAGGGGCGGTGTATTTTGGGTCATAGAAATCCTCTCAAATTTTTTGGAATAAACGAAAGCGATGTTTACATAATTAGGACGCTCGGAACAGCGCCTTTTCATTGGACGAAGGGATCGGACGTGCTAGCTTCATGCTCTCTTTAAAAAAAAAACGCAGCATAATGCGTTAGCCATGGAATTGTAGCCGCATGAATATAGATCAGGTATACGGACAGGTTGTTGATAAAATACTTCGGGAAGGCAAAAGAAAGTCCAACCGAACCGCAACGGATACGCTATCGGTGAGTGGATGTATGCTTGAATACGCGATGGAAAACGGCTTCCCATTGCTCTCGACGAAGAAAATGGCTTGGAAAACCATTCGTGTCGAGTTGGAAGGTTTTATCCGCGGTGTAACCCGTAAGACGTGGTTCCAAGAGCGCGGTTGCAAAATCTGGAACGAGTGGTGCTCGCCTTTGAAAGTGCCCTACGGACATGATGAAAAAACGCTGGTTGCCATGGCGGAAGAAGACGATCTCGGCCCAATCTATGGCTTCCAGTGGCGTAATTTTAACGGAAGGTATGATCCGGATGCCGCGGCCTTCAGCGGCGGTATTGATCAGTTGCAATGGGCTATTCAGGAACTAAAAACCAATCCGCACAGCCGCCGGATCATTGTGAATTCATGGAATCCGCAGCAACTCGGCGAAATGGCGCTGGTACCTTGCCACTATTCCTATCAGTTGCTCTGCAACGATGGAGAGCTGGATTTGCTTTGGAACCAGCGTTCGTGCGATGTGTTTCTGGGCATTCCCTTCAATATTGCATCCTACGGCCTGTTGCTGGAGCTCATCGCCAAAGAGTGCGGAATGAAGGCCGGAAAATTGATCGGATTTCTGGGCGATGCCCATATTTATGTAAATCATCTGGACCAGCTGGAAGAACAGATGAATCGCAAACCGTTTACTCCTCCGACCTTGAAACTGGACGGATACGACTCCATTTCTGATTGGGAATGGAAGCATGCAACCCTCGACGGGTATGAGTGCCATTCGGCCATTAAGGGTGAGGTGGCTGTTTAATGATTGCCTTGGTTGCTCGTTCTGAAAATGGCGTGATCGGTAAAGACGGTGGCCTGCCCTGGCGCTGCAAAGGCGATCTTCAGTTTTTTAAACGCACCACCATGGATCGAAAAATTGTTGTTGGACGCACGACCTTCGACGGCCTGCCTCCGCTGAAAGGACGGGATATTTATGTTCTGACCCGCAATTCGGAAGCGGTATTCGAACAGGCTACCGCGATTACCGATGTGGACCTTCTTCCGGCCGACGCGATCATTTGCGGCGGCGCGACGATTTATGATCTGTTGATAGATCGCTGCACCGAGTTGCTGGTGACCACGATTAAAAAGGAGGTCGAGGGCGATACCTTCTTTAACGATCAATGGCTGCATGGCTTTTTTGCGGACGAAACTCTGGAAGAAACCGCCGAATATTCGATCATCTCCTATAAACGGGATTCTTGATTTCGGATCGGTTCTATCGCTGAAATTTTTCGGCGACGAATGATGTGATTTTTAGCCACAAGGGATCACAAAAAAGGCAGCGAAATTCTCTCTGGTACATTGAGTTTTTTGTGCTCTTTGGGTACGCCCGTCATGGGCGCAAACTAATGGGGTTAAAGTCCCCTGCGCGTAGCCCAGCTGTCGTCGCTCCTTTCATAAGGATAGACGATAGCTAAAGCGCTAGACGAAATCAACTGCGGTTCCGCGAGGAATGGTGGAGAGGTGCCGAAGGCCAGCGAAGCTCACATGGAGTTCAATATTGTGAGCCGACGAACAGAAATCGCATATAAGGCTGAGGAGG
>JAUUYK010000093.1 GCA_030588285.1 Kiritimatiellales bacterium | reverse complement strand
GGTCGACTTCCACGAGAACCCCGGAGAGATCCGATTTAGCGGCCAACTTGGCAATTTCCGCGATGGAGATTCCTTCTAACTTCAATGTTTCCACCACCTGATGCGGCAATACATCGGTCCCCAACTTGATCACTTTACACGGGACCGAATAGGTGGTTTCGAGTTTGGTCTTTTTATATACGTTGATCCTTAGATTGTTTGCCATGAGAACCTCTCCTAGTGTTGATTCCAATTAAAACCCCAGAATATACCCAACAACGCGCTGCCAAAAAAGAAGATAAGCAAAATGAGAAACCTTTTTTTATTCGCGTGAACTCGCGCTCGTTTGAGGTTAAAAACATCCGTATGCCAAATACAAAGAAAAAGGTCGCCCTGATTGGGGCGGGAATTACAGGACTTACCGCCGCATTTGAACTGAAACAACGCGGCGTGGACTGCGTGGTTTTTGAAGCTTCAGACCGAGTGGGCGGTGTAATTCGAACCGTGCGCGATGATGGCTTTCTGATCGAATGCGGACCCAACTCCATTCTCGACACTCATCCGGACCTTGGAAAACTAATTTCCCGGCTCGACCTCGATACTGAAAAGGAGGGCTCCAGCCCCACGGCAAGCAATCGCTTTATTGTCCGCGATGGAAAATCAATTGCGCTCCCCGCCTCCCCCCCGGCATTAATTCAATCGAAGGCCTTTTCTGCGCGAGCCAAACTTCGGCTGTTAAAAGAGCCGTTCATTAAATCGAAATCAACCGAAGCCGAAAGTCTTGCTGATTTTGTGGTGCGCCGCCTAGGGCAGGAATTTCTCGACTATGCCATTAATCCATTTGTCAGCGGGGTCTATGCTGGGGATCCGGCAAAACTCTCCACCTACCACGCCTTCCCCAAACTCTATGCATTGGAACAGGAATATGGTTCGCTAATTACAGGGGCCATCAGGGGCGCAAAAAAACGAAAGAAACGAGCCGCAACCGCCTCGAAAGATGCCCGCATGTTTACCTTCCGCGAAGGCATGGAGGTGTTGCCTAAAATGCTAGCCAAAAACCTCGGAGGGGCCATTCGATTGGAACATCCCATTGCGGGAATCTCACGCTTAGAAAGCGGACGATGGAAGGTGGGAAGCGAAGCGTTCACCGATGTGGTTCTCGCTATCCCAGCCCACGCCATGCCTCAACTAGAATCCCCATTCGATTTAACCCCCTTTACCGAAATTTATTACCCCCCAGTCGCGAGTCTTTCGCTCGGCTTTAACCTCAACCAAATTGATCATCCGTTAAATGGATTTGGCATGCTCTTTCCAAAAGTTGAAAATCAGTTTGCACTCGGCACCCTGTTTCCATCATCCATTTTTCCCGGGCGCGCCCCCAACGGAATGGCGTTGCTGACAATCTTTATCGGCGGAGCGCAATCGCCAGAACGGGCAAAAGAAACCGAAGCGAGCCTCGTCAAAAAGGTGATGGGCGATCTTCGGCCGTTGCTAGGAATCGACGGCGAGCCCGACTTCCAGCACCTCAGCTTTTGGCCCCAGGCCATTCCGCAATATGTGGTGGGATACGACCGTTTTCTGAACCATATGAAACAAATTGAAACCGCCCATTCAGGCATCCATTTTGCAGGACACTACCGCGATGGAATCTCGGTGGGAAACTCCATCCTCTCCGGCCTCAACATCGCTGAAAAAATAAGTAACCCCTCAGGTAAAAAGGACACTAAGCAAGACTAAGCTTTGTGCTCTTCGAGTCTTCGTGTTTAAATCATTTTATGAAACGCGGATTTATATTAATGAATACCGGCTCGCCGAATTCGCCCGAGGTGGCGGACCTACGGAGCTATCTTAAAGAATTTTTGATGGACCCATTTGTGATCGATCTACCCTGGGTACCTCGTGCGCTGCTCGTGCATGGATTAATCCTGCCACGCCGGCCGGCGGAATCAGCGAAAGCCTATCAAAAGATTTGGACCAAGAATGGCTCGCCACTGGTTCACTATTGCACCGAACTCGCCCAGGAACTGAAGGTTGAAATAGGCATGGCCTATGGCCAACCTTCAATCAAAACGGCCGTCGAACGGTTGCTCTCCGATGGGGTAAAAGAAATCTGCCTCCTCCCCATGTTCCCCCACTATGCCATGGCCACCACCGGATCGTGTATTGCGGGCGTAAAAGCGGCCATTAAAAACCGCGCAACCCTACGCGTTGCTCCCGAATTTTTTGCCGAACCCACCTTCATCGATCCGTTGGCCGCCTCGCTCGCCGACATCCATGAACATCTTCTTTTCACCTACCACGGATTGCCCGAACGCCATTTATTGAAGGATGCCAAAACCGCCAAATACCGGATAAACTGCGAGGAAACCTCTCGGCTGATTGCAACAGCAGCGGGCCTTCCGGCAGAACGCTATTCCGTCTCATTTCAATCGCGGCTAGGGCGGGATAAATGGTTAGAACCGTTCACCGAAAAAATCCTGCACCAACTTCCAACACGCGGCATTAAAAACTTGGCGGTCATTTGCCCGTCCTTCTTTTGCGACTGCCTAGAAACTCTCGAAGAGATTGAGATTCGAGGCAAAGAAACCTTCCTAGAAGCTGGCGGAGAATCGTTCCGCATGATTCCCTGCCTTAATAATTCCCCCGCCGCTTTCCAGTGCTTGGAAACGCAGATTGCGAATGTTGAACGGTGGCCAATTGAGTCATAAAAGAATTTAGATGTATGCCCCGTGCCTGCTTTGCTACATTCCGGCCTATGAACAAAGACGACCTCTATTCCGAATCGATGGCTAAAATCGCCGATTTCAACTTTGATGCAACCGTGGCCGATGTTTTCGCCGACATGATCGACCGCTCCGTGCCGGGCTACCGCTCAATCATCACCATGATTGAAACGCTAACGGAACATTATGCTCAACCCGGTAGCAACCTCTACGACCTCGGTTGCTCGCTCGGCGCATCCACCCTCTCAATGCGCCGTGGCATAACCACCGAAGGCTGCTCCATTATTTCGATCGACACCTCTGCCGCCATGGTCGAACGGTGCAAAAAAACAATCGCCCGCGATCACAACCCCACCCCCGTCAAAATTATTTGCGGCGACATTCGGGAGATCGACATCTCCAACGCCTCCGTAGTCGTGCTAAACTTTACACTCCAGTTTATCCCCCGGGAAGAACGGGTTCAGCTTCTAGAAAAAATCAACCGAGGTATGTGCTCCGGCGGGGTATTAATTCTTTCCGAAAAAGTGATTTTCGACGATGCCCATCTCAACTCCCTGCTGATCGACATTCACCACGACTACAAACGCGCGCACGGATACTCCGACTTGGAAATCAGCCAAAAGCGAAGCGCCCTCGAAAATGTACTCGTGCCCGAAACCATTCCCGCCCACCGAAAACGCCTCACCAACGCCGGCTTCTCCTCCGTCGACGTCTGGTTCCAGTGCTTTAACTTCATGTCCATGCTCGCCGTAAAATAAATTCACTATGAAAATCGACTACACAGAATTTTACGACCAGCTCGCCAACACCCCGTTAGAGGCCTGGATCGATTTATTGCCCGAACGGATTGCGCACGGCCTGCGCCACGGCCGCCTGCCGCAATGGAAAACCGCGCTCGCCCAATTACCTGAAATCGTAGACGCGATGCCCTCCTCGCTTTCCAGCCAAGTTCGAGTCAGCGGAAAAGCCGCCCCTGATCTGGAAGAAAAACTCCAAACCCTCCACCCGTGGCGCAAAGGGCCCTATCATATACACGGCGTGCATATCGACACCGAATGGCGGTCCGACTGGAAATGGGATCGCGTTCTCCCGCACCTCCAATCGCTAGAAGGCCGAACCATTCTCGATGTCGGCTGTGGCAACGGATATCACTGCTGGAGAATGGTCGGAGCGGGAGCCAAACTCGTGATCGGCATCGACCCCTCCCCCTTATTTGTCTGCCAATTTTTTGCGATTAAAAACTTTATTCAAAATCCCCGTGCATGGGTGCTACCCCTCGGCATTGAGGATGTTCCGGATACCCCCGGCGCATTCGATACCGTCTTTTCCATGGGCGTTCTCTATCATCGAAAATCGCCAATCGAGCACATCGAACACTTAAAATCGTTCCTCCGGCCCGGCGGCGAACTGATCATCGAAACACTCGTGGTCGACGGCCCCGAAGGCTACTCGCTCATCCCCGAAGGCCGCTACGCCAAAATGCGCAACACCTGGTTCATTCCATCCATTCAAACCTTAGAACTTTGGATGCGGCGCTGCGGCCTACGAAACATCCGCACCGTCGATGTAAACACCACCTCCACCGAAGAACAACGCTCCACCGACTGGATGACTTTTGAATCGCTTTCCACCTACCTCAACCCCGCCGATCCCACCCAAACCATCGAAGGCTACCCCGCGCCCAAACGCGCGATGGTGATTGCGGAACGGATGTAGCCCATCCTTTAGGCACCGAGACAAGCGCCGCCCCTCCGATTCTAAAGGAATAATCTCCTCGCCGGAAGCCCCCCTCTTTCCCTTCCCTTTTTCCGTGTATTTGGGGCGTTCCATGGTTTATCTTCTTGCCATGAACCTCTCAAAATTCGGCACAAAGTTTTCAAAAAAAGCGGGAATTACCCAGTTGATGGATGATCTGGGCTCGGCCATGGCACAGGGCGATATGCTGATGCTCGGCGGCGGAAATCCAGCACATATTCCGGCGGTGCAGGATCGTTTTCGAAAACGAATGGAAGATATTCTCGCGGAGCCAAAGGGCTTTGAATCGATGATTGGAAACTACGACGGATCGCGCGGCAACGCGGCCTTCATCGAAGCACTCGCAAAGATGCTGCACGAAACGTTTGGCTGGGATATTGGCCCCAAAAATATTGCGCTGACGAATGGAAGTCAAAATGCCTTTTTCTGCCTGTTCAATCTTTTCGCGGGCGAAATGCCGGACGGCTCAAAAAAGAAGATCCTCTTTCCCCTAACGCCGGAATACATCGGATATGCCGACTCCGGTTTATCTGGCGATTTTTTTGCGGCTCAACGCCCATCCATTGAACTCCTCGATGACGGGTTGTTTAAATATCACGTCGATTTCGATGCGTTGGAAGTCGGCGACGATATTGGCGCCATCTGCGTGTCGCGCCCAACCAATCCAACGGGCAATGTGTTGACGGATGAAGAGATGAAACATCTCGATCGACTGGCACAGGATCGCGGAATTCCATTCATTATCGACAATGCCTATGGCACGCCGTTCCCCGATATTATTTATACGGAAGCTCAGCCCATTTGGAACTCGAACACCGTCGT
>JAUUYK010000173.1 GCA_030588285.1 Kiritimatiellales bacterium | reverse complement strand
TTAGGGGGCCCGCCAGTAGAATGGAGGTGCGAACCTTATCGCAAAGGGCCTGACTGAGTTCGGTGGTTTTTAGGCTTTTAGCACAGAGAGTGACGGTATGGTTGTTGAGCGAAACCTCAACGCCGATACTCTCAAGAAGTTGAAGCATGACCTTCACGTCATCAATAAGCGGAACATTGTGAAGGATGATGGGCTCGTCGGTCAGCACACAGCTGGCGAGCATTGGGAGCACGGCATTTTTGTTTCCGCGCGGATGGTAGGTCCCGCTGATTGGGTTGCCGCCTTGAATAATAAATTTTGCCACGGTTTTAATTCCCCTTAGACTCATGGTGTTTGATACGTGAAAAACGAATGTTTCAAACCTTGAGAGGAATAGAAAGCCTTTTCCCCGTTCTTGAAAATAAGGCGCTGAATCTTGGATTAGGTATGGTTGAAGTAGGTCGCTGTTTGATTAAGTTCTTGGTCTCTCGAAAAGGCGGGGTATGATTATCATTATGATAGGGTTAAATCGAGAAGTCCAAAAAAAGCAGTCCGAAGATCGGCGGCTTAATCCTGCCGTTGGGTTTGGAACTTCATTTGCGGCGGGCATGGCTATCTTTGGGCTGGGCGGCCATTGGTTGGATGTAAAATATGGACAGGAGCATCTTTTTTCGCTCATCGGAATCGGTCTGGGCTTGCTCTATGGCGCATGGGAAATCTGGAAACTGATCGCCATTTCCAACCCGCAGGTGGAGAGCGATGAGGTGAACGAGACCGACTCTGCCGAGACCCCGCCGCATGAGTGATAAAAAACCTTCTTTTGTAAGTGGTTGGAGCAGAGCGGGATTGGTCGCTACTATTTTGTTTCTGGGCGTCACGTTTCTAATTGCCGAGTTTGATGATCGGATTACTATGACAAAAGAGGTGTTTTATAGTTGGCTACTCGTTTTTTTTAATGCATATATCGGTACTTTTATAGCGAATCAGGCTCTCAAAAAGGGTTCCACGGGTTTTTATGTGTGGGGTTTTTTGATTAACGGGATTCGGGCAGGGCTTTTTTTGGTTCTGCTGCTCATCGGTGCAAAATGGTTTGTTGTGCATGCTCGTGGGTTTGTTTTGATTACCTTTTTTGGGTATTTCATCTTTCTCGCAGCAGAGGTTTACGGCCTTCAAGCCTACACTAAAAGGATAGCGAAGGACCCGCAGTGCAGATAAAAATATGACTAATTTAGTACCCATTATAGAAGCCGTGACGGACTCGGTGCACGAAACCGCCGACCGGTCGCACCATGTGAACCAATGGATCATGCACCATGTAACGGATTCCGCCGCCTGGCATACGCCGTTCTTTCAACTGCATCTCCCGCCCTGGATGAGCAACAACGCGCTGATGCTGATTATTGCCGGACTTTTACTGATCTTTATTTTTGGCGTGCTGTGTCGCTACAAAGAGGGCCGTGCGCCGAAAGGCATCACCAATATGATGGAAGCGTTGGTTTTATTTGTGCGCAACGACATCTGCATTGCCAATTTGGGCGAAAAGGACGGCCGCCGGATGGCGCCCCTGTTCCTGACCTTTTTCTTTTTCATTGTCACGTGCAACCTGATGGGCCTCTGCCCGTTGTTTACCACCGCAACGGGGAACATCAATGTAACGTTTGGATTGGCCACGGTGACCTTCTTTTTCATGGTGTTTGGTGCGCTTTATACGAATGGCCCCGTTAAATTTTTCAAAAGTTTTGCGCCTTCCGGCGTTCCGTGGCCGATTCTTTTTTTGATTGTCCCGTTGGAAATGATCGGGTTGGTGATCAAGTGTGCCGCCTTAACCATTCGATTATTCGCCAACATGCTGGCGGGGCATATCGTGGTTTTTTCGTTGGTTGGGTTATTGGTGGCCTTTGGCTACGCCGCACTTCCGGCGCTGGCGATGGCCCTCGCAATCAGCATGATGGAAATTTTTATCGCATTTTTGCAGGCCTATGTATTTACCCTGCTTTCGGCCATGTTTATTGGCCATATGTATCATCCGGCCCATTAATAAATGTGGATTTTGAATAGATAGTGTGAAACGAATAAGACTCAGGAGAATAAAATGAATATTGCAGTAATAGGTGCAGGACTCGTAACGATCGGCGCGGCAGTTGGAATTGGCTGGATCGGATCTTCAGCCATGAACGCGATTGCTCGACAACCCGAAGCGGCGTCGAAAATTCAGACCGCCATGTTGATTGCCGCAGCCTTGATTGAAGGGGTGGCCCTCTTTGGTGCAGTGATCTGCTTCCTTGCGAACTAATTTCGGTAACGTCCCTTATTTTCAGGAGTAATAATGGCTGAATCGGAACTTCATACTGAGCCTGCGCACGATCTCACGGAGACCACTCAGGCGCATACCGCAAGCGGGCCGGATACGCATGCCGAGGTGAACCCAATGGAGATTTCGGGCCAGATGGTTCTCTGGACCTGGGTCGTCTTCATTGTCATGTTGGCAGTGCTCTATAAAGTGGCCTGGAAACCCATTCTTGGGGTGCTCGATCAGCGCGAGAAGGAGGTTCAGGATTCCATCGATAATGCGGAACAGATCCGCAACGAATTGGAGGAACTTGAACAGGTTCGTGCTAAAACGATTGAGGACGCGGATGAGCAGTCGAAGGCCGTGCTAGAGGCCGCCCGAAAGGGGGCGTACGAGCAGGCTAAATCCATCGAAAAACAAGCCCGAGAAAAAGTACAGATTCTGACCGAAAACGCGCATCGGGATATTGAAATCCACCGAGCAGCCGCCGCGGAATCGCTACGAATCGAAAGTGCGGCTTGGGCCCGGAGGCTGGCCAGTCAGTTGATTCATGAAAATCTCGACGACGAAAAAAATCGCGTATTGACCGATAAACTCATTGAGGAGTTGTAGTTTAATGGAACTTTCTTCTGTTTCTAGGCGTTATGCTGGAGCCCTATATGATTTTGCCGTAGAGCAAAATGCTCGGGATGCGGTGCGCGTGGACTGCAACGCAATTGCGGAGTTGTTCGATGGGTCTTCGGAATTTTCGGCCTTCGTTGAGAACCCGGCCCTACCGCCGCAGGGGGCCGAGCAAACCCTCATCACGCTCTTCGAGAGTAAGGTGCATAAGGCAACCCTACAGTTTTTACGCTTTCTCGTTTCCAAAGATCGGCTGGCTCAACTTCGCGCGGTTTGTGAAGTCTATGAGCAGCGCGTCTCCGAGGAATTTGGAACCTTGAAAGTAACCATCACCGCCGCGCATGAACTCTCGGATTCGCAGCGGACGAAAATGAAGCAAAAACTACAAACCCGATATAACAAGCACATTGACGAGGACGTGAAGGTCGATCCCTCCTTAATAGGTGGTTTTACGATTCAGGTGGGCGACCACATCCACGATTTC